>CAJWOS010000106.1 GCA_913044235.1 uncultured Pseudomonadota bacterium | reverse complement strand
CGGTCAGCGCCTCATCTGCCGGGCATTCCGCTCCGTCCTGCACCGATGCCGACCCGCCACACTCGACCGAATACCCAAGGTCAGCGCAGGTCTTCGTCCAGCCGTAGTCTCCCATCACGTGAGCAGTACCGCCTTCGTCTTCGCAGCCCTTGTCGTCGGCAAACGAGTAGTAGCAGACCTCCATGCCAATGAAGTCATCCATGTTGTCGGTCAGGCCTTCACCCGCAGCGATCTTGTCTACGCAGACAAACTCGTTGTCTCGACAGCCGAACAGGGCGGAACACAGCATCAAAAGAGCCAACACTTGTTTCATTCGGATTCTCCCACCGTGGTTGTTGTTGTTCGCGGCCCCACGTACCGCGCCTTGCGACGCAACGCCGTCTCTCCAATATTGACTCGAGTCGAAATGTTGAGGAATCCACTCGCCTGTCTCTGCCTTCCACTTCGTCGCTGTGGTCGATGCCACGCCACAAGCCCCCGCAATCCCACCGATCGACGCAAGCACAACAAGCAAAAGCGCCAACCCGAAGGTTGGCGCCAGCAAGCAGTGGAGCGGGGCTCCACCATGCGCAATCAGTAGGTGTCGTTACCAGTGGTCATGACTGCGTTGATCGACTTGGTCGCGGTGAAGGAGCTCTGCACGGAGTCACCGTCGACGTCTGCGATACCGGTCACCAGGAAGTCGGTGGTGGAGGTCGAGACGATCTTGTAGGAACCGCGAACCTGACCGTCAGGGCCCCAGCCAAGGGTGTCGAATGCGGAGCCAGCGTTCCAGTCGCGCTGCTTCTTGCCGGGCGAGGAGTCCGGGTGGAAGCCAGCGTTCTGCACGAAGGTGTCAAATGCAGCGTCGTATGCGAGCTCAGCAGTCTTGATGCCGTCCACGTTGCTCGGCACTTCGGAGCGCTTCGCGCGGTACTGCATGGCGACGAAGTTCGGAATTGCGATTGCTGCCAGAATGCCGATGATGGCGACAACGATCATAAGTTCGACGAGGGTGAAGCCTTTCTTGCTGTTCATCATGGTGGTCTCCAGGAGTCCGATTTTCAGTGGATTGAGAATGCTGATGGACCTTTGGAGGCCCCGAACGACGCAAGATGCGCGCTCGCCTCCCCCTTGCACGATGCGTGCCAACGACTGCGATCCCCAAATCACGGGCATCACGACCGACCGATGGCTGCGGGTGACGAAATTTGTCATCTGATCAGGTGACGAATTTCGTCACATGCCGCAGATTGCACCCCCACGACAAGGGATGGCCTCGTCAGGCCAAAGCACCGCCTTGAGATCATTCTGGCGCGGTGGGCACCGCCTGATCTGCTCACCGTGGTGTCTCGGTCAAGGGATGGAAGCGAGCCCGCCACAAGCTGGGCTGACCGGCCACACAGGCGTGGATTCTGCAGCTTGCAGCCCGTCACAGGAACGTGGCAAAACGATTGTTACGTCTTTATCTCATTCCATTAGCTCCTCTTCCTGCCAGGAGCTGCCATGCCCCTCAAGACCCTCCGTTCCCGCATCGTTGGGGCCCTCTCCTTGGTGCTGATGAGCTGTACCGGTCCTGGACTTCTGGTCGCGGGCGACACCACCGCTACCGGCTCAGGTACGGTCTCCGACAGCGTCTCTCGCACGAAGGGGAGTCCCGAGACCCTCGATTTGGTCACCTGGAACGTAGAGTGGCTGGGCGACCGCGACAATGGTCCTTCCGATGAGCGGCTACAGGTGACCAATGTCGTTCGCACGATCGTCGATCTCGAGGCCGACCTCATCGCACTGCAGGAAGTGACCTCGGTGAACGCTTTTGATGACCTTCTGGCGCAGCTGCCGGCGGGCTTCGATGGTGTGCTGTCTTCGGATGGAGACGTGGAAGGGAACCGCAGCTACCGGTTCGACGAGCAACAGGTCGCCTTCATCTGGCGCACAGACCGCCTTGAGCTTCGCGATGCCGAGATCGTCTTGCGGGATCTGGACTGGGCCTTCGCCGGTCGGCCCCCCCTGCTCGCGCACTTTGCGATCGACGGACAAGACACTGCAGTCCGCACGGTCATCACGCTCCACGCCAAGGCGTCGTCCGATCTGGAGTCGTGGAGACGGCGGGAGCTCGGGGCACGCGGCCTGTTGTCGCTCCTCGATGGCCGACTTGCCTCGGAGAGCGTGGTTATCGCCGGCGATTTCAACGACGACCTCGATGAGTCGATTCGCCGTGACACGCCGTCGCCCTACGCCGAGCTCCGCGACGCCTACCGCTTCGCGAGCTGGAACCTTTCCCGCGACGGCACGTCGACCACAGTGCGCGGGCGACACGCCATCGACCATGTCCTCCTCACCGGGGCCTGGGATGGGGATGCGCAGGCAGAGGCCGAAGTGGTGGTTCCGAACATTTCAAGCTTCAGCCGCACCACAAGCGACCACTATCCAGTGATGGTCTCTTTGCAGTGGCCGGTCCCCACCGAAGACACCGAAGATGCGGAAGACACCGAAGACACCCAGTCCACTCAAGACACCGAAGCCCCCGCGACAACGCGCCCCGCGGCTGTTGTGGTGAACGAAATCCTGGCCAATGAACCGGGTGGAGACCCCGACGGCGAATTCATCGAGCTGTTCAACCCTGGCGATGCGCCCGCAGACCTCAGCGGATGGACGCTTTCCGACAGCTTCGACGTGCGACACCAGTTTCCAGCCAACACCACGCTGGCCCCCCGCTCTGCGCTTGTGGTGTACGGCGAATCGGCCAGCGAAGGAACCCTGGGACTCTCCAACAGCGGCGACACGGTCCTGATGTTGGACTCGAGCGGTCTGGTCATGGGCGAGGTCACCTTCGGTGGCAACCTGACCGCACGCGACGGCGTGTCCATGGTGCGGACGGTTGAAGGCGACCCCGACGCACAGTTCGTCCTCCATGACACGGTGAGCTCTGCTCCATCGAGTCCCGGCACGCCCACCAACGGCAACGCCTGGTAGTGGTCCTGCGAAGCTCCACCGCGCGTCTCTTCGACAACCCATTGGTATCGGTCGGCCTCCCTCCCGCGGTCTCAATGCGGTCGCCGTCATCGGAGGCGGCGAGTCCCCATCGAACCCGCAGCAGCGGTGGTTCCGCAGTGCGTCTGACGAGTCGCGCACACGTCAGGCCGCGCTTTGGGCATCGGCCCCACACACTGCCGAAACTGCGGAGAGCACCGCACCACGACCGCTGTGTTCCGCCCCCCGGTGCAAGCGCTTAGGCTCACTGTGTCCTTCCAGCGAGCCTGAGATGCCGACCGACCCGTCGTCCAACACGAGCCATCGTTCCACCCGTGCCCAGCGACAGCGACAGCGCACCGCGGTCCATGCGCACTGGGCCGCGCTCACTGCACAACTGGCCTTGGACTGGAATGACAACGAACAGCGACTGCAGGGAAAGATCGACGGGTTCATCGTGCATGTGTCGCTGGTGCCCCGGCTAAAGAAAGGCCTTCTCCGCACCTCCGCGGGCTGGGACACGCGCATCGAGGTCACCGCGAAAGCGGTCCTTCATGGCCTCGCCAGCGTGTACGAGACCGGCACCGAGACCCTGCGATCGATGATTGGCATCCGCGACATCCAGCTCCATGAAACCAGCCTCAATGACCGGTACCGGATCACCGGTGCATCGCCCTCGCAGGTTCGCGCCGTGCTCACCGACCCGGCGGTGCTGCCCCTCCTGCGGTCTCCTGAAGGACTCCACCTCGAAGAGGGTTGGGTGATCCACACCACCTCCGGTCCCGCCACGGATGACCTGCAGGCGCGGATGCATGCAGCAATCTCCATCGCAGACATCCTGGTGCATGCCCTCCATCGCTTCAACGACCGCCTCGCCGCTAGCGCCCCGCTCACCCCCACCATCGACTACTACCGAAACCTGCCGATATTCGTGGGCACGGTCCGCGAAGTCTCAGTGGCGATGGTGCGCACCCCAGACGACGAGGGGCTCTACATCGTCGCCAGCGACTCCGAAGCCGTGCGTCCACGCTTGTTCGAGAGCATCCGGGCCTATCGAACGGGCGAAAGTCCAGATGGATACGCATGTGTGCACCTCTCCGAGGTGGACCCTGCACCCGTGGCATCGGCGATCGACCTCGCGCTCGACACCCTCAAAATCAAGCACGAGCGACACGCAGTGAAGCGTCAGACGAAGCAGTCCGCGGAAGCCCAGTGGAGCCTGGCTGTCACGAAGAAGTGGAGCCCCGTCACCACGCGGCTCGCACTCACTCCATCCCGTGATCTGGAACGAAACGCCCCCCGCTTCGACGGCACCGTCAAAGGCGTCGGAGTCGCCGCTCGACGGCACTCGCTCGAGCGCAACCGGTATGACGTGACCGTTGCCATCGACCCACCTTTGCCCGCCCGGCTCTCCATTCACTCCGCCAGCAAAGCGTCCCATCACTCCTGCATTCCACTGGGCGACCCCATCCTCGACAGCACGATCTGCGTCTCACCGCAAATGTTCGGAAACGAGCACCACACGGCATCCAGCCTTCGAGATGTCGCTCGGAAAGAGCTCTCGCGCGATGAAGTCCGCGGCAACCTCCTCGCCCTGATCATGCCCTTCCCCCGCACCTACATTTCGGACCGGGAGATCTACGTTCCGGTGGAACAGGTCACGCCAAAGCTGCTTGCCCAGGCCATCCACGCCGCCGTCCTGTTGGCACGGGCCCTGTCCATCGAGACACCCCAAGAGAACACGCCGTGATCGACCTTCCCATCCAATGCACATGTGGCTCCGTGCGGGGCACCTTGCTCGATGTGGCACCGTCCACCGTACAAAACCTGGTCTGTCACTGCATCGACTGCCGCTCCACTCTACGACACCTTGGTCGTGCCAACGATCTGCTCACCGAGCACGGGGGCACCGCCGTGGTCCACAGCACCCCGGCCCGAATGCAGATCACGCACGGCCACACACACGTGGGCCTGCTGCGGCTGTCGCCCAAGGGCCTGCTGCGCTTCTATGCCACATGCTGCAACACCCCAATCGCCTCGATGCTCGACGATCCTCGCCAGGCCTTCGTGAGCATCGCTCGCTGCATCCTGCCATCAGACGCCGACACACACCTCGGGCCCGCTGTCGGCGTGCGGGGCCGCTCCGCCATCGGCAACCTCCGCACTCTGGATGCAGCCCACAACGTTCCCGCATGGCTCGTTGCACGCATCGGCTGGCGTCTCGCCAAGCAGAGACTTCAGGGCCAGGCACGGCCCTCAGCCTTCCACGCAGCAGACGGCACATGCATCGCGGTGGCGACCATACTCACGCTGGAGCAGCGCACGGCTGCCCAGCATGATCCCAGATAGGAAAGCACTGCAGCAGACCGACCCGGCATCGCTGAGATCCCAATTTGCAATCGGCGTGTCGAACGGGCCTCCATCCCACTCGGATACGGGGTTCTCCGTTCCCAAACAGGCCCCATGAAGACCCGTCGACCCACCAACCCTCGCTCCGAGACCACACAGCCTCCTTCCGGGCGGCAGCGCGGTGTGCAGAGAAATGGTCCTGGAAACGCCGCTGCACAGGACGCCCTCCAGGGACAAGCCGCCGAGGCGACCGAAGCGAACACCGGCTGGTTTGGGGCGATGGGAAGCACGCTCTCCGAGCTCTTCCACCTGATGGGCGGCGGCGAAGGCCGGGATCTGTCGCGGGAAGGCACAATCACCGATCCCCGCGGCAAGGGTGCGGTCACCGTGGCATCGGCCATCGAAGAAGCCCGTGCTGCCGATGGCTCCTTCGCGGCGTTCTTGATGCAGCGCTACGGCTTCCAACCTCGCATCGACGAACACCGTGCGCCGGATACCGACACCCTCCGGGTGATGGTGCCAGGCCTCAACACGCCCGAGCCCGAGGCCTCCCGCCGAACGGCTCTGTATGCAGATGTGCAAGGACAGCCGATGATGCACCTGCACAACGGCACGTACCTCGACACACAGCTGCCCGCGCCCGATCAGCTCGACTACGCCTCGGCCGCACTCACCCGAATTGGCGTGCAGGAAACCGAGCTGATGCGCCAGCTCGAAGCCCTCCTCTCCGGGGCCCTGTCCGGCGCTGAGCCCTCCGATGTGCATGCCATTCTCTACAGTGACTCCACCATCGGCGGCACGCGCGCCATCGCCAACTTCCGAGCGAATGAAATCCGCCGCCGCATCGCCGCACTGCCCCCATCCCGCCGCCGTTCGGCCCGCGAAGACGTCACCGCTGAGGTCGATGCCCTCCTGCGCGAGCACCTGTTTGTGGAGCTGCACGGCAACGCCACTGGCGATCTCCCCGCCGGGCCTCGCTACATGGTGTGGACCGACACCGAAGACCAGATGACCCATACCGAGCTGCCCTGGGGTGGACAGCTCGGCCGCGATGGGCAGAACCGTGACTCCGATGCAGACGCGGTCTACGTGGACTACGACGGTCCATTCTCCGGCGGAGATGCCCACAACCTCGCGGCGGGCGGCATCCATGTGGTGCGCGCCACCCTGGAAGCCAACGGGGTGCAGACCACCGAAGCCCTCTGGGAAAAGGCCCGACGCGGCGAAGAGATTGTTGTGCCGGAAGGTGTCAAGGGCGACGTGAGTGAGCTCTGGGACCCAGCCAACGCTCCGCGCTGAGTGCATCCCCCTGCACAACCAGGGCATCGAGAAGGTCCACCAGTCCAAGTGCGTCCCCCGCCGTGCGCAGCGGACTGCGATCGAATGCTGCTCGACCCGGTGGGTGTAGGAGGGTAGACCTGCCCCTACCGGCCAAGACAGCGATGGCCACGACCTGAGAGAGTACGGCCGTGACGGCTCCCGCCCAGCAGCTCCCCACCCCTGAGCGTTCCCCTCCCGCAGAGCCGCGAGTGGATGCACGTGCCCAGTACGACGCCTTGAACATCCTGGTGCGCAGCCGCCGGGCCGGACTCGTCATCCATCCACTCTACGAAGTCATCACCACTCGCCGCACGATGCACACCTTCATGGAGAGCCACGTGTTCGCCGTGTGGGACTTCATGTGCCTGCTGAAGTTCCTCCAGAGCCGCCTGACCCGCGCGTCGGAGCCGTGGTGGCCCACCGGGGACGGCGCCACCCGAGCACTCATCAACGAGATTGTGGCCGGCGAAGAGTCGGACCTCACCGAGGATGGCCGCCACCTGAGCCACCTCGAAATGTATCTGGAGGCCATGGAAGAGAGCGGTGCCGACACCGGCCCCTTCCACCGCTTCCTCAATGCTGTGCGGGATGGCACCGAGCCCCTGATCGCGCTGCAGCATCCCAGCGTGCCGGCCCCCGCCCGTGCCTTCACCACCGCCACCATGAAGATGATCGAGCGGGGCGAGCTGGCCGAGGTCGCCTCCTCCTTCACGCTCGCCCGTGAAGCGGTCATCCCCGCGATGTTCGGTCCGCTCATTCGACGCGTCGACCGCGAAGACGGGACCAACTCAAAGCGCCTGCGCTACTACTTCGACCGTCACGTCGAGCTGGATGGTGACTCGCACGGCGACCTGTCCCGCGACATGCTGTGCCACATCTGTGGAGACTCCATAGCCAACTGGCGGCTCGCCACCGATGCCGCGCTCAGCGCCCTCGATGCGCGGCAGGCATTGTGGGACGGCATCGAAGCCGCCATTGTGGCTGACTTGGACGGCCTTGCGCTGGAGTCGGCCCACAAAGCCCGCGAGCGCTACACCGATCACCGAGTCGGTGCGGTCCCCACCGAAGAACAGGCCGCCGCCACCAACAGCTTCTTCGTTCGGCTCATCTACATCCTGTCCACCGTGGTCTGTGCCGCTGTGGCCTTCCTGATCTACGGCCCCCGTCCCGAGGCGCTGCACGGCCAGCTCGATGTGAGCTTCCTCCCCACCGTGAACGCCACCCTCAACGGCACGGCCACGGTGCTGCTTCTGGTGGCTCTCTGGTTCGTCAAGCGCGGCGACATTCGCAACCACAAGCGCACGATGCTCACCGCCTTCGGGGTCTCAGCCGGCTTCCTGGTCACCTATGTGATCTACCACTGGTTCAAGGAAGGCCCCCGTCCATACACCGGCGACTACCGCACCCTGTACCTATCGATCCTGGCTAGCCACATCGTGCTCGCTGTGGCCGTGCTTCCCCTGTCGCTGTTCTCGCTGTATCGGGGCTGGTTCATGCAGGTGGCCAAGCACAAACGCATCGTGCGCTGGGCCTTCCCGATCTGGTTGTATGTGTCGGTGACTGGGGTGCTCATCTACTTTTTCTTGTACTGAGCGCAGCGGCCACCCCATCCACACGGCACCCCTGGCGACCCGGCCGCCGCCCTGATCCGTCGCGGTCCCACGGCGGCCACTACCGGCTCACCCATATGGGTCCAGTGACCCATCCACGCGGGCGGTTCCGTCAGCCTCGAGGGTCCGAGCAATCGCCTCCACCAGCTCTTCGGTACGCAAAGGCTTCAGCAGCACGGCTCGTGCTCCATCCGCAAGAGCCCGTGCCCGAATGTTCGCTTCCCCATGGCCAGTGAAAATGACCACGGGCAGCCCCGGACACAGCGCGCTCAGCTGCTGCAAGACCTCGAAACCATCTGGATCGGGCATGTGGAGGTCGCTGAGGACAAGGTCATAGTCTTGGTGGTTCTCGAGCAGGTAGTCGAGGGCCCGGCCGGAATCCGAAAAGCCCGTGATCACTGCATCACGCGAGCGCAGCATCCGCTTGACCAGGCGTACGTTGAGCGGCTCGTCGTCCAAGACAACAATACGAGTCCCCGCTGCGATGGTGGGCATCGGCGCTGGCGCGGTCGGAGCCGCAAGCTCCGGCCGGACCGCAAGCGGCAGGTAGACGTCGATGGTGGTGCCCGCCCCTGGCACACTGCTGGGCACAATGGATCCGCCAAAGCGCTGCACAATGGCAAAGACCGTGGCAAGTCCCAGACCGGTGCCCCGCTGCAGCGGCTTGGTGGAAAAGTAGGGCTCAAAGATGCGGTCCATCACCTCGGGAGGCATGCCATCGCCGTCGTCATGGACTCGAAGGCGCACCAATGGCTGCCGCTTCATTTCCGTCTGAACCATCAACGGCGCTTCGTGATGGGCCAGGCGCTTCACGGTGATGCGCACAATGCCGCCACCTGGCATCGCATCCATGGAATTGGAACACAGGTTGCTCACAATCTGCTGCACCTCGCTCTCCGTGGCAAGCACACCGATCGAGTTGTCGATGGGCGGAACCTCCAGAAACACGCCCGGCGGCAGGCGCCTCTGGATCGGACGCGTGCCCAGTCGAATCGAAGACCCCAGCGCAACATAGGTGGTGTCACGTGCAGATGTGCGCCCCACCCGTAGGATCTGCCGGACGAGATCGGCCGCTTGCTTTCCAGACAGCAGAATGTCTTGGCGTAGCGCCTCGGCTTCCGCATCCCCGACGGTTGCCGACTCGAGCAGCTCCGCACAGCCAAGGATGGGCGTGAGCAGATTGTTGACATCATGGGCAATGCCACCCGCAAGCGTTCCCAACAACTCGAACTGCTCTGCTTTCCGAAGTCTCTGGGCCAACCGCTCCTGTTCCCGGGTGGCTTCCACCAAGCGGCTGATGTCCTGGCCGATGAGGTGAAAAAAAGGTCGATCGTCGATCCGCACCTTCGAGACCCGCAGCCGCACGCGCGGGGGTGGTTGGGCACTTGACGTCAAGCCCACTTCCACCGGCTGCGCCGATCCCGACTCCAGCGCGTCTCGGATCACCTCGTGGGAGTCGGGCGCAAACATCGCCAGCAAGCGGGCCCCGCAGATGTCTTCGGGCGCACGGGTCAAGAGGCGCTGGCCGGAGAGGTTGATGTCGACAATATACCGCTCCTCATTGACGATCATCATCATGTCATGGGCATTTTCGAAGATCGTACGAAACCAAAGTTCTCGCTGCGCAAGCAACGCTGCAGCCATTTCCCGCTCACGCAGTACCGCCTCACGGGATTCCTGTTCGATGCGCTGTTTCTGCGCTTTCAAGAGCTGTCGAAACTGCTCGTTGATCTGCTCAGCCATCCGCAGAAACTGCTGGGAAAGCTGCCCGAGTGGGGTCCGGGTCGGGCCGTCAACAACAAATGCAGGCGCAGCACCGGTCTGGAAATTGTTCATCGCAGCAGCGAGCCGTTCGATGCGAGCGAGGAGGCGTCGCCGGGCCAGCCCCTGGGCATACAGACACGAGAACAGGGTGAATGCCAACAGAACGAGGAGCGTCCTCTGTCGCAATCGGTGCTGCTGCCGCTCCTGTCCGAGCTCCACACTGCGCACCACCCGGCGGGTCTTCAGGGTCTGCTCCATGCCTTCGATGGCGTCGACAGCCCGCTGATACTGCAGCTGGGAGTCCGCCTTCTGCAGGTCGAGCCCAAGCGCGATGGTCAGGAGCTGATCCAGGTCGGCGCGGTACCCCGCTACCGCCGCGCTCTGCTGCGGCGTGTGCACCGCGAGCAGGTCGAGCTGTTCGATGAGTTCGTCGAGCCGTTCCATGTGCAGGGTGATCACGAATTCCCGAGACAGTCGCTGCATGCGCAGCAACGACTCGGCGTCTTCCTCGGAGGAATATGCGCGCTGCAGCTCCGCCTCTCGCCGCTGGAGAATCGCCAGGATTCCGGTGAGAAGAAGACCGTTGTCGGCGGAGCCGAGCTTCCGCACGATGGGCATCAGATCATCGACCGAGCTTTGGTACTTCTCCACCGCGAAGCCAACGGCCGCGAGCTGTGTGGTCAGCTTCGCGTCAGGGTATCGCTGGAATCGCCGTCCGAGCGCCTCGAGCGAGCGGTCCACGGCGGCCTGACCGCCGTCGTACCGCGCCCGAGCGGTGTCAATCCGCTTGACCGAACCAAAAAACGAGCGCTCCGCATCACGGGCCTCCGCGAGGTGGTTGCCCACCTCCGAGAGCACATGGCTGTAGGCCACATAGCGCTCGCGCTCATCGAAGATCTCGGCGTCCACCTGTTGGTGGCGGACGTGAGAGCCAATGACCGCGAACAAGAGCGCCACGCTCGCCAACAGCAGGACCCACACCGCTCCTCGACGAAGAGGAACCGACTCCGGAGTCTGCACAGGGTCGGACACTCGCTACCCCTTGGGGTCGAAATCTCTGAGCGCAGGCCAGTTCTCACGAATCCGCTCGAGGTTTCCGGCCTGGTCCTGGGCGAATTTGCCTCGGACCTCTTCGTTCAAGAACAGGTAGAGCTGCTTGTCGTGCACCCAATAGACCGTGGGATCGCCGTCGAGCTTCTTCTTGATCACCACCCCGAAGGTGCAGTAGCCGCCCATCGCCGGCGCATACGCGGCGGGAGAAGCCTCAAAGCGTGCACGGTTTTCCGCCGAGGAAAACAGCCAAGTGACGCCATCCCACTGGTAAGAATGCGCCTTCACGCCCTTCACCGGCGTGCCACTGTGGTAGCTCACCGGATCGTATCCATGCATCACCACACCGGCTTCGTCAGTGTTCCAGCGGTGGGTCTGCTTCCCGTTCGCGGCTGCATCCTCCACCGCGAACCCATCGCTCTCAGGCCCTGGCTCCGCACTGGAAGAAGATGACTGCGAAAACGCAGGAACACCAAAGCCAACAGCAACGAGAAAAAGGGTCAGGTACATGGTTTGCTCACCTCAAGGCAGGGCACGGCGCTCACCATACTCATTCCGATCGTCCACTGTCTGCGAGGGGGTCAAAATGCGACGAACAGCGACCAACCCAGACCGCCGCGCCCGCTTTTTCGGTTCCCGCCCGACACGCCTGAAGCCACAATGTCGGTGACACAAGTGGAAACGCAGTCGACCAGACCGCAGGCAGTCCTGATCCCAGTCGCTGGCGGCCCATCACCACTGGATCGAGTCCCAGATCGTCTTCGCGCCGAGGCTCTGACGCTCCGGACCTCGGCCACGAAAGCGATGCCAGCACATCCGAGACGCGCCTCAGCGACCCATCCCAAGCGGAGGAAGCGGCGGCTCCCAGCCGTCACCCTCGACATCGATCTTGATGGCTGCCGCCATGGCCCATGGCGTCTCATCGTAGACAGGCCACATCGGGTTCGAGCCTGAGGCCATCACCACGTAGTGAGCATCTTCGAGGGGAGACAGCGCGAAGGAGGCATCGGTGGATGTCTCCACACGATCCACTTCAATCCCGTTCTCGAGCAATACCAAGGTGTCGACCTGCACATAGCTGGGCGCGACAATGGAGACGTCGAGCAGCTTCGCTCCCGTGAAGGTAAGGCCCGGCGCCCAGGTGCCGTCCACCCGCACATCGAGGAAGGGACCCTGGCTCACGATGGTCTGCCCCTCTCGTATGGCCCGCGCCAGCGCTGCATCAGTCAGGCTCGCGGGCGCGTCCACGCCGACCGGGGCCCAGGTGAGGTTGCTGCCCAGGCCGCCGCGGTAGCTGTGAGAATCCGAGACCCCCGTGGGGGTGACCGAGTAGCCTCGCCCGATGAGGTCAAGGTACAGCTCCAGTGCAGCTCCATACCGCCCATCATTGAGAACCTCCATGGCTTGGAAGTCCTCGGCGAAATGATCAGGCTTGCGCACCGCGCCTTCGGCGAGGGAGTAGCTGGCCGCACCGAGCATACCGGTGAGTCCCGCGGGATGGTTCAGCTGGATGATGGCGTCGGGACCGGCCCACGCCCGGATGTCGGCAAACCAGGAGGTCGTGTCGGTGATGCCTTCCCACCATCGGGGAGCGCCCTGGTTCGGTTCCTCCCCCATCAGCGAGACCGGAAAGATGTTGGTGTGGCCACGGAGCACCGGGCTCGCTTCATCGGCCACGACCGAGGTGAGCACCTCCTCGAGTCCGAGCGGTTCGAGGAGGGGTCGGTAGTCGGCCACATGATCATGGTCGGTGCCGATGTGGACCTGCACCCCGTTGGCAGCCATCGTGACCATCCGGTGGGCCATCCCAATCTTCCCGTCTACCGATGGCGACGCATGGCTGTGCGGGTCGAGCGTAAGGAATCCGCTCGGCTCGACCGCCAGGGGAAGGTCGGCCACCACCGACGTGGCCACACCAGTCTGAATGAAGACCTCTTCCTCATACGCCTCGTGGCGCAGGCCACGATGAACGGTGACCGTGTATTCCCCCGGCTCCACGGGAATGTCAATCGAGCCGTCTCGCACATACCCCACGACTGCTGCGCCACCCGGCCGGCCGGGAACCACTGCGGGGTTCGTCGTGACCGGGTCGCCGTCGGCAAAGTCCACCCGCACCACGGCCGGCCCTCCATCCGAGATGGAGACCGACAAGGTGCCGGGTGCAGTGAGGGCGTGTGCTGTGGCCGAAGATGCCTCAATGGCTTCGGAGACGCCATATCCCTCGGCAAACGGGATCGGTTCTGCACCGTCGACCAGCGTGTCGAGGGTGAAAGCGGCCACCTCGGGCGCACTGTACGGCGCGACCCAACCGGCTCCCGGAGGCAAGTCTACCCACTCCGCGTGTCCCCGCCCCGATGCAACGGCAAGAGGAGACTCCGCCGTCACCTGTGCCGACCATCGACCGTCTCTATCGGTCAGTGCGACCGTCTCGAACGCCTCTCCATCCATCAAGTGCACCCGTGCCCCCGGCAGTGGCGCATCGTTGGCTGTCACCACGCCGCCCACAGTGGTGGTGGTGTGGCCTTGTCGCAGGTGCCACTCGTCGGTCAGAGTCGAGAGCGCAGGACCGACCCCGAGCAGTCGCCGAAAGGTGTTGGTTTCGCCGTCGCTCAGCTCGACAGTAGGCTGCAGGAGCACGAGAATCGGGCCAATTTCCGAGAGCAGTGCGGAGAGGTTCCCGCCGGAAAACGCATCTCCAGTCGAGAACATGGCCAGCGCAACCTCTGCCGAGTGCCCCATCGCACCAACCCATTCACCGGTCGCCGCCTCGGCACCATCGTCCAGTCCACGCCCCGGCATGAACGAGTCAACCACTTCCATCCCCACGATGAAGATGTCGCCCATCTGCACCATGTGGGGTTCGTCTCGCCATGTGACGGTGGTCACCAGCTCCACAAGGTGGCTATCGGGCGCGAGGATGTAGTCGGTCCGAATGTCGAGGCTATGAGAGGTCACAAGGGCATCAGACTCAAGCACACCGGTGACCAAGGTCATGGGCGTACCCACACCCTCCACACGCACCACTGCCGCTTGTCCATCGCTGCCATCGGCCACCACCGTGATGGACGTGGGGTCACAGATGAGGCCAAAGCCACCCATCACCAGACTTTCATCGATGGCGTCTCGTCCAGGCACACCGACCGGTCGCACGATGTCGGCATCGATCATACTTCCGCCGAGCGCTTCGTAATAGTCGCCCTCACGGATGTCTTGGATGATGAACTGCACCTTCGAGTTGTAGAGCTTGAAGTCGCCCAAAGCACCTTCAGCGCTCGCGCCTCCGAAGAGGGCATCACTGCTCCGCACCACACCGGCTCGCGCCTCCCCGTCGGACAGGCGCTCCGAGACATCTGCACCCAACCCCACGGAATCGTCGGCCGAGCCAGGTTTTCCGGACTCGGACCCGCAGGACCAAAGGAGCGATAAAAGGCAGAACTGTGACAGCTTCATGGCATGCATGTTCGCCGGTTTTCGGCACAGACGCCAGTGTGATTTGTCAGAAGCCGCCGAGAGCGGATCAAAACCCCGCCTCGAGTGCCCTACTCGACCTGGGCACTGTAGGCGCGGAACAGAGCGGCGAATAACCGCGGCACCAGCGCCATTTTCTCCGGAGACTCGACCATCGCAAGCCGAAGTTGCGTGGCGCCATGCGACCCACCGCTACGGTCCGTGTAGAAGCCCTGCATGGGGGCGACCAGGAGGGTGTAGTCAGTGCCATCCAGAGACACACGCCCCTCCGAGGCACACCAAGAGACGAATCGGCCGGCATCAAAGCCGGGGGGCGCGATGCGGCGGAGATCGACCACTGAGTAGAGCGAGGCTTGCGGCAACGACACGATGATGCCAGGTAGGACCGCCTCAAACCCCTCGGCGAGGGCGCGAAGCATCGGCGCATAGTAGCCGCGCTGCTCGGCATACCAGCGCTGCAGCTCGGCGGCGTCGAGGTGCGCAAGCGCGCCGAACAGATGTTGCCCGAGGGCGTTGGCACACAGGTTGGCGGTGAGCTCCGCCACGGCCCGTGTGTGGAGCTCGGCATTGTCGGTCACGAGCCCGCCGATGCGCAGACCACAGGCATTCCAGACCTTGCTGGCCGATTCGATGCTGATTCGTCGACCCGTGATGCCTGGGACCTCCTGCTCAGTGATGGCCCAGATACTGGAGACCGGAGCATGCGTGTAGTGTAGCTGGCGATAGGCCTCGTCGCTGATCATCCAGATGTTGTGGCGCACGCAGAGTCGGGCCATCTCGACCAGTTCGCTCTGCGGCACGAGCTGACCCGTGGGGTTGTCAGCCGGAATCACCACGAGTCCACAGGGGCGATGGGTGCGGATGGCCGCCTCAAGCGCTGCGAGATCGGGGGGCGCGAAGGAACCATCTTCAGCAAGCTCTCGGCGCAGCGAGACCGTGCGGGCGTTCGCTCGGCGTGCCATGTCAAGGTAGTTGGTGTAGGCCGGATCGAGCAGCATCAGAGGGCGCTCGGCGCCCGGTCCACACACACCCAACACCATCAAGGCCATCGCCTGCGAGCCTCCATCGGTGACCACACAGTGCAGGCCGTCTGTGGACCATCCGCCGGATGCGATGATGTTCAGGAATGCCGCCTGCGCCTCTGCTGTACCCACGGTGGCGGTGTACTTGACCACTCCAGACGAGAACGGGCTCTCGGGGGCGCCCAGGCCGCGCATGCGTGCTTGCATGGCCGGGTGCATCGGCCGACTCACGTTGCCGATCGCGATGTTGACGACTTCTACCTGGTCTCGGTCCGCACGCTGAGCGAACAGGATCTGCGCCAGGCGAATCGGCGAGGGATGCCGACTCTGAAAGTGCTTCGAGATCTCGACCTGCACGGGACTCCTCGTGCCCCGGCGACGCACGCCACGCCAGGGGCCGATGCCCGCATCTTCCTTCGATGGCCGCGTGCGCGCAAGGAAAGCGCGGCAATTTCCG
>CAJWOS010000105.1 GCA_913044235.1 uncultured Pseudomonadota bacterium | reverse complement strand
GAAATGCGGCCCATCGCCCATGGTGAGGCACCGTACCAGACCGGCTTCACGCGAGCCTTTGTGCTCACCGCAGATCGGCAGATGGCCGATGTGATTCGCCGGCTCACTCCCGTGGGCACCGGCACGGTCACCACCGAAATGGTCATGGACGACAACACTCGTCAAATCGTCGAAGAGATGGTGGTCACGGCCAACCGCGGCGAGATGAAGGCCAAAGCGATGGCACGCCAAGTGTTCCCAGCCCGCAGCCGTGTGCTGCGCGCGAACGGCATCGACACGGTCGACATTCTCCAGTTCGACCGCATGGTGCACGACTTGCTGAAGGAACCGTGGCAGAACCTGCGCATGATCATGGAGTTTCAGACCGAAGACCGCTTCTTCGTGGCCAACAAGCAAAAACGGGTGAATGCTCCCGAAGACATGTGGATGACCTGCTTCCGAGATGGCTTCGACCACCGCGACTCCGGCCTGTACTCCACCACCTTCGCGCACGGCATCGACCGGGATGGACGGCACCAGCTCGTCGAGTTCGCCGGGGAGCGCTTCGCCGCTCGCCCATCCGACGGCGCCCCGGTACCCGACCAACGGGTGGAGCCGGTCTTCGGCAAGGCCGTCGTAGACCTCCAGCCACACAAGCGCATGCTCTTCCTGCGCCCCAAGATCCACTCCGAGATCACGCTGCGGGCCACCGACGACAACGTCAAGCACGTGGTGCTGTCGCTGCCCCGACACGAGGCCATCGAAGACAAATTCAAGATCACGAAGCTCGAGACTCTCTCCGGTGAGCCCGTGGACTTCCTCGAGCTCGACCTGCTCCAGAGCCGTAAGGTCACGCTGGAGCCCAGTGAAAACCTCCAGGGGGTTTCTCAGTCTGCAAGCTTCGCGGCCGGTGGCGAAAACAACGCCAACGAACAGTCCCAGACTCTCGACTCGAAGACCGGACTGCCCCAAGAGTTGCTCATCGTCCTTCCCGAAGCATTGAACACAAGGGATGAAATCACCCTCGTCATCGACTGGGAAGCCCAGTGGAACCACGGCGCTTGGCAGCTCGTGCAAGGCAACATCGAAGGGTCGAGCCAGTCCAATGCCTACCGACCGGCCGGCGCGAGCACCGGGCCCATGTCGTTTCTCCCGGAGCTGATGCCTTCGGCTGGCGGGACACCCTGGAGCTTCGAGGTGGAGGTGGGCTTGCCCCCCAGGCGCCTCGAACATGCCGTATCCGGTGACACCTCGCGCATGCGCGTGGACGACTCCGGCTGGACGTGGACCACCTCCAAGGGACGCGACATGCGCAAACCCGCCGTTGCAGCGGGAATCTGGAAGTCGCAGCGGGAACCCGGCGTTGCCGGCCTACCGGCCGTTCACACCCATCTGTTCACCACATACTCGTCGTCTCTTGCCGAGTTCGGGCCCGAGGTGCGGCGAATTCTCCTCTTCATGCGGCGGTTCATGAAGCTCCCGAGCTTTTACGAGCTCGATGTGTACCAAGGACGCACGGAGCTGATGGAGGAGTACTACAAGCGGTCGGTGAACCAAGCGGCTGCAGGCATGATCGGCATCGCAACGATCAAGACCGGTGAGCGCACCACGTCCCGATCCCAGATCGTGGAGGAGAACCCCTTCCGCGCGCAGGCCGACCTCGCCCAACAGATGACCACCCAGGTCTGGGGACAAGTGGTGACCCCCGCTTCCGGTCGGGACGAGTGGATGATCCAGTCGATCAGCGATGCCTTTGGGATGTTCTATGTGCGCTCTGCCCTCGCAGAAGACGGCTTCAATGCCTTCGAAGGGCGCCTGGAATGGGTGCGCGAGAGCCTCGAAGACCCTCGAGAGACCATCGAGCGTCGCGAGGCCGTGGTGGTCCAGGACCGCTACCTGTCACTGACAGACGGCGGCTCTATGGCCCGAGAGCGTGGCAAGGTGTTCAACGACTACGGCTTCTATGTCCTCGCGCGGATGCTCCGGGAACGGATCGGCGACCAGGCATTCTTTGCAGCCCTCGACAACTTCTCCATCCAACATCGAGGGCAGCTCGTCACCACCGAGCAGCTCCAAGCCGCATTTGAGCAAGCCGCGGGACAAGACCTCGACGAGTTCTTCGCGTACTGGATCCGCGGAGGCTTCGTTCCTGAGGTCCTCCTTGAATACAGCCTCAACCCCGACGAGAACGGCACCTACACCGTGGATGGCTGCCTCGTCACTGACATCCCCTTCGGCACGTTCGACATCCCGGTGGCCATCCGGGACCAGGAAGGCGAGCGGGGCATCGGCGGGCTGATCGACGTTGTGGACGGTCGAGGGCGCTTTTCGGTCGAAGGCCGACAAGCCGACGTCGAGCTCGAGGCCGACCCGTATGGTCTGATTCTCTCCTACGGTCGAAAGGTGAAGAAGGTCGACACGACCACCTGCGCCAAAGAAAAAGGCGACCGCTGGGGCGCCGCTCTGGAAGGCGGCATCATCGAGGCCGAGGGAGACGATGCCATCGAGTATGACCGCACTGGTGAAGGCACCGAGCTTCCCGAGGGCGGCGACACCAAGGCTATCGAAGAGACTACGGGACGGTAGGCTCTGGGAGCAGCTCGTCGAGACCTCCATGCCGCTGGCTGTACAGCACCCAGGCCAAGGCTCCCCATGCCACGACCAGTCCGACTGTGGCTGGAGCCACGGCCCATCCTGTGCCCGTGAGTCCCTCCAGGGCCTGTCCTCCGTGGTGCACACCGAGTGCGACCCATGCCAGGCGGCGGGCGCTCGGCACCGACCACACTGCAAGTACAGCGAAGACACCCCCTGTGACGTCGTACGGATGCAGGTGGAGATTGACGAGCGAAGCCGCGCACCACCCCAGCGCCAGCAGCTGCAGAAGCGCCCCCGTTCGGGATCGCAGCAGATACATCGTCGCACCGCACACGCCTGCCGAAAGCACTGCACCGAGCCCGTCTCCCGCCCATCCCAGCCCGAGGACTCGTCGCCCCAGCCCCCACAGGCTGTACTGCAGATCGAGGGGATAATCACCGGCCGTGGAGAGCGCCGCCAGTCCGGGCAGGAGGCTCCACCAATGCTGCCAGGGCTCCGGCCCGAGCATCACAGCGGATCCCACGCACAACATCGAAGCTGCACAGAGCATGGCGGCGAGCGTCCGCCAGCGCCCCAAGCAGATTGGCACCCAGAACACCGCAAGCAGCCAGCTGGGCTTGCACACAAGAAGCCCGAGCACCACACCGGCCCAGACGTCTCGCCCCCGACAGAGCGCCAGCCCGGCCGCAGCCAGTACGAGGAAGCTCCAGCCACCATTCTGCCCCAGCACGTGATTGTGGAAGAACGCGGGCGTGGTGAGCACCACCAACAGAGCCACGATGCTGCTCACCCGCAGCCAGCGTGCGACCAGCAACCCGCCGAACAGCACCCCGATGAAGGAGACCACCGCATGCACGGTGCCCGCGAGCAACACGGGCATGCTCCCCCAGAGACCATAGGCAAGAGCCGCCGGTGGTGGGTAGAAAAAGGCCCCGAACCGGTCGTTTCGCCCGGCCCACAGCTCGCTCGGAACAGCCCCGGAATAGGCCTGTTCCAGGAGCGCTCGATGCACACTGGGGTCGTAGATGCCGCCCGGCCCCTCGATGATCCAGGCATGACCGCCCAACCAGAGGTGCACAAAATCACCACCGCGCACACCCGCTGCACCCGCCGTTCCGAGGCCGGCTGCCACCAGAGCCGCCAGAGCCGCCACCCCCCACACCGAAGGCCGCGCTTCGTCTACTGCAGATGTCGTGGTCATGGGTCCGGTCCTCTCAACCACTGGATTCGGAAGACGTCTCCCATGGCTCGTCGTCGATCACCACTTCTGGCATGGGCTCAGGGTCTGACAGAGGCCATCCATCGCCCCACAGGGTGCGCCCACCATCCACTGCAATCACCTGACCCGTAATGAATCCAGCCGACGGACTGGCAAGGAACCCCACGAGACCTGCCACTTCACTGGCCGATCCCAGTCTCTTCGCCGGGGTCCGACGCGCGGCTTCCTTCACCACTTCCTCCCAGAATGGGTACTGCCGCATCCCGGGCGTGGCGATGATCCCAGGCTGGATGCAGTTCACGGTGACCCCTTTGGTGGACCACTCCACAGCCAGGGTACGCGACATGGCTTCGACTCCCGCACGGGCCGACACCGAGTGCGCCATCCCGGGGAAGCCACGGTTCGTGAGCATTGTGATGTTGATCACCCGCCCGCCATGTTGCAGCAGCCACGCATCGGCAGCCGCGCGCGTGAGGTTCCAAGTCCCCGTGAGGTTGGTCGCCACCACGGCATCCCAACCCCGCGGCCGGATGGTCTCTGCGGGCGCCAGGAACTGCCCGCCCCCATTGTTGATCAGGATGTCGAGACTCCCCAGCTCGTCGACCGTCTGTGCCACCGCCGCGGCAACGGAGTCGCGATCACGGATGTCGCAGGTGACCCCGAGCACGGCCTGCCCGAGCTCCTCCGACAGACCCTGGGATGCAGCGGCGATGCGCGGAGCCTTGCGAGACCCGATGGCAATGCGTGCGCCCATCCGCCCCAGCTGTCGGGCGATTGCCGCCCCGATGCCAGAGCCGCCTCCCGAGATGAATGCCACCTTTCCGGCGAGGACGTCAGACTGAAACAAGGGGTCGCTCGCGGCCATGCGCACTCCATCCCCCGCCTGGGATGCCAAAGTGGCCCCGCCGACGGGTTGCGCGAGTCTACCGCATCCACTCGCTCAGTTTCTCGTCCGAGCTGACCATGGAGTCGATGACCATGTTGAGCGCCGTGGCTTCCGGAACCGGTGTGTCGCCAAGCTCAGCGGCGATCCAGGTGGTCTGAAGCCGTCGGGTCTTCCCCCGCTGAGGGAGGTTCACCGACAAGAAAAATTGTGCTGGCACCGCCACCCAGTCCTTGCTCACCTCGGCCGGACGGCGGAGCCAGGTACGCTGGACCATGGCCACACCGTCGTCGAGCTCCACCCAGCGGTACTCGGCCTTGATGTCGGATGCGACCTCAAGGGACATCGGGTAGGCGCTCACCGTATGGGCATGCAAGCTCGTCGACCCGCACTCCCGATCCACAAAACAGCTCGGATCATCGAGCCAGTCTCGCTCGTAGACCATAAACGTGTCGGGGAAGACCTTGGTGGGATCGGCCATCGTGAGGGCACGAGCCACGCGCATGGGACCCTTCGGCAGGGTCGTCGCCACGGCGGCTCCCACCAAGCCGTCGGCATGCACTGGGTCCACAGCCACTCCGTCGATGGCATCGGTAGAGAGCGTGTGGATGGTGTAGCCATCGCGGGCTTCGGCGAGGTTGCCGTCCAGCCATCGGTCCAGGTTTTCGACACCCGCCTTGAGGGCATCCGGATCGTCGTCTGCTGCGTGCTCGAACAGATAGGCGGCCAGCGACTCGAGGGTATTGGGCGCATCGGGCGGGGGCTTGCAGCCAATCAGGGACAACGAAGCCATCGCAGACAGGACGCGAAAGGAATCCGACATGGGCACCTCCAGAGGTTGCGGACCCACAGACGGACCCACCCGATGTTTCTTCGACCCGGCCGGCCAGTCTTCGATTCCCATGCGTTCGCGAGCCCCCGTGCATGGCTGGGCCCGGTGGCTGCCTACTTGGGCCGGCACTTCTGGAGCACGTCGCGGACGGGCGGCGCTGAAGACGTGGGGATGAGCGCCCCCAGCCGCTCGATCACCGGTCGATGGACCGGGCGGTCGGCAAGGTTGTGGTGCTCGCCGGGGTCGGTGTGGTGATCGTACAGCTCATGCGTGCCGTCGGCGTATCGAATGTAGCGCCATCGCTCGGTGCGAACGGCGTGACTGCCCGATGCGTGGGAAGTGAGGCAATGGTGCGACCAGTCTGCCTGCGGGTCGGCCAGCAGCGGAGCGAGATCGTGCCCCGCGGCGCGGTCGTGCACCGGTGCGCCGCCCATCGCTGCGAGCGTCGGGTAGAGGTCGACAAGGCTCACCACCCGCTCACAGGCACCCGGCCGGATGCCGGGACCGGCAAACACCAGCGGCACCCGCGTGCACTCTTCCCAGAGCGCATTCTTCTTCCAGTGAAACTTTTCGCCCAGCGACCAGCCGTGGTCTGACCACACCACCACCACGGTGTTGTCTCGATGGGGCCCCGCCTCGAGCGCCGCGATGACTCGACCGAGCTGCGCGTCGGCGAACGCCAACGCGGCGAGGTAGGCCCGCACCGCCTCCTTCCAGGCTTTCCGGCCCATCACCTTTTGGTGGATCTCGATGTGGGCCATCCGGCGACCCATCTCGGGGATGTCTTCCAGCTCGTTTGCGGGAACCTCGGGCACCACCACGTCGTCAATCGAGAGCGCATCGAAGTGTTTTCGGGGAGCAATCCACGGCAAGTGCGGCTTGTAGAATCCGCACGCCAAAAAGAATGGCTTCTTGTGCTTTGAGGCGAGGACACCGCTCACCCAAGCCGCCACCTTTTCGTCAGGGTGGATGTTTGGACGCGAGCTGCGAGCGGGGCCCCATCCAAGCTCCGAAACATGCACGTGATCGCTTTTCCTGGGTCGTGCCCGGTCTTCGGCATGATGCTTCACACAGGGGTCGCCCATGTAGCGGTCCCACGCCGTGGGATCGCCGAAGTGAAACACCTTGCCCGCACCGATGGAGGTGTAGCCCTGTTGCTTCAAAAGCGCCGGAAGGGTGGGCACTCCAGTCACCCCTGTCCACCATGCCGCCTGGTTGGAGTAGACGCCGGATACGTGAGGAGCCACTCCTGTGAGCACCGCCGTGCGCGACGGATTGCAGATCGCCGCGTTGCAGTGCGCTTGCTGAAACGAGCGACCGCGCGATGCCAAAGCGTCGAGGTGTGGCGTGCGCGCCTGCGGGTGCCCTCCGGTCACACCCGCCCAGTCAATGAGATCATCGATCGACACAAACAGGATGTTGGGGCGTTGCGAGCGGGCATGGGCTGCCGAAAACAGCCAAGGGAAAGTCGTTGTCGCCGCGGCACCCGCGAGCACCGTTCGACGGCTGAGGAGAAGATCTGCGTTCTTGGACATCGTTGGAATGCTATCGCCGCTCCCACAGTACGGCCGCCGGAAACACACCATCCCACCGTTCGATACCCTCACAGCCCCGTTCCGCCTCGGAGCCCACATGTCCCAAGACGACCCGGCCACCTCGCCCAAAGCCCCCCTGACGCCCGCGAGTCTCGAGCACGCATCCCGGGATGTGCTCGTGCCCGGCGCCACAGCCCTCGTCTCCCAAGCACGAGCGGAGGCCGATCACGATGCTTTGTCGATGCTCGGAGCGCTTCGGCGCATTCTGCTCATGCGCAACGAGCGCCCCGCACTCGCGCTGACCCTCAAGGCACAGGGCGAGCTGGCAGGAACACTCGGCCAATTCACACTGGCTGCCGATGCCTTCGACACGGAGTGGGGCGTGCGAGAGCTCCTCGACCAGCCCTTCAAGGCTCATCGCGCGCGACTCGACCGCGCCGAAGCCTTGTTTTTTGCCGGACTGGTGGACGACGCGACACGCGCCCTTCGGCAAGCCCAGAAGCCCGCCAGGGACCTCGCACTGGGCGGTCAGGTGCACGAGGCATCCATTCAGCTTGCCGATACGCTGGCGCGTCTGGCCGGGGTGCTCCGCGCGGAACAACAGGGCGAAGAGGCCGACCTTTGGCTGGAGGGCGCACTCGAAATCGCGCCCGATGCCGAGACCCGGGCCATGGTTGCGGCCACACCCGGTCGCTTCACCACCGCCAGCGCCGGTCAACGCACCCTTTAGTGCACCATGCGGTCAGGCCGACACCGCGACACGTGGTGCGGGAGCGTCGCTGAAAAGCGCTGCGATGGCGGGCTTGATGACCTCTCGCACGGTGCGCGCCCGCTCCCGTGCCCGATCTGCCCTCGACAAGACGCCATGGGCCCGGAGCGCCGCAGACACGGCGGGACCGCCGGCGGGAGGGGTCTGCGCTAGGGCCAACGCCAAGACACGACGGGCCAGCGGAGCCAGGTCTGGCCGCTCCGACAGCAACCAACGCGCCGAGCGCCATGCAAAGGCTGCGTGTCGGGTCTCGTCGGACACGATGCGCTCCAGAGTGGACCGAATCCGCTTGTCGGTGGCGTGGGCCAGCCGAAGGGCCGCCAACGAGGTGGACACGGTCTCTTCCACACACCCTTCGGTCAGGAGACGCGTGAGGATTCCTTCAACGGAAGGGTCTTCGAGAACCCCTGCTACCGGTAGTTCTCCAGGGCCCACATCGCGTCCCGACAGAGCCGATGCCACACCGAAGCAGTCGCGCGCATGCACAATCTCGTCTCCGGCTGCCTGCAAGCTCGCCAGCAAGAGGTCGGGCGGGGCACCCAGCGCCATGAGCTCCATGGCGAAGCGATTGAATGACGCCACCGATGCGTGCTCAGCGAGGCCCGCCCCCGTCCAGGCCCGGACCGCGCGGGCCCGCTCCGCCTGTGAGAGCCGAGGACTGGCGATGGGGGCTGCATCCGACCGCCAGTCGGTCCGGTCCACAGCGTGGGCCATTCGATGCTCTCCCTGCACAGAGAGCGGCCGTCCCTCACCGTAGTAATAGCTGTAGTAGTACTCCACCTCGTAGACAGCCAGTTCTCCCAAGTACGAGAAGCTCGCGTAGCTGCCGCCTTCGAGCGACAGACGCACAGGGTCGAGATTCCAGTAGAGGGTGTTGCCATACCAAGTCCCGTCAGCATCCCAGTCCAGCGCATAAAAGTTGCCCGTGGATCCAGCGATGGTGTTGTCGCTCACGCGAAAGTCCTGCCGGGCATCCACCGCGGCATCACACAGGTCGGCATCGCCAGAAATCACGGTCACCACAAGATCGGTCTCGAACTCGAAGTCGCACCCAACACAAGGGGAGGAGTAGTCGGTGACCTGCGGACCCTCCATGGCCCAGGTGACTGAACAGTGCTCCTCGGTGTCTTCCAGCGCAACATCCAGCTGCACACAGGAAAGATTGCCATCGCAGTCATTGTCGCGTCGGTCGCCACACAGCTCGGGCGCGCCGGGGAACACCGTTTCGTCCCCATCATCGCAGTCGGCTTGGTTCGGGGCATATCCCTCGGGCATCGGCTCACACTCGGTCGCGGGCGTGCCTTCGGCGCCATACCCATCTCCGTCGGCGTCCGGCCAGTAGGCCGGAATGTTGTCGATGCTTCCGTCGCAGTCGTTGTCGAGCCCATCGCAGACTTCGACTTCCTCAGGGTTTGCTTCGGCAGCCCGGTCGTTGCAGTCTTCGTCGTTTTCCACGAAGCCTTCCGGCAGACCACAGGCCTGCACAGTGTCGTCGGCACTGCCGTAGGCGTCTCCATCGGCATCCCGGTGGTAGACCGCGCGCACGCCCTCGTCGATGCTTCCGTCGCAGTTGTCGTCGACATTGTTGCAGATCTCGACGGCGTTCGGATGAATGTCTGCGTTGGCGTCATTGCAGTCTTCGCCCGCGTAGGAGCCATCCAAGTCTTTGTCGATGCGGTCGTAGAAGATCCCATCGAACGAAGCCACCTTGGCTTCTGGGACCTGAGAACAGCCCGCCGCTCCGAGCGCAGCAAGGATGTGGACTCGCAGATCGGATCGACGCTGCGCCACGCGGTGGCCTGCTGACGAGGTTCGAGGAAGAGGCATGCACGCTCCAGAGGACTCTGCGTGGCGAGAATATGCCCTCTGTACGTGACTTGTGCGCGCCCTCCGGGCCAGTTCTTGCGGGATTTGCGCCCACACACCCCGCAGTGACCCCGCGCCCGGCGATCACACAGAGGCAGGTTCCCCAAAATGCGCGGGCCAGCCGCCCCGAGCCACGGTCCATCAACCTGCCCGCTGCCCGAGCACCGTTGCGTGCAAACCTTCAGCGGGGTCGGTCCGAGACTACTCGGCTGCGCCTTCGCCTTCGCCTTCGCCTTCGACAAGGGCCTCCGGCTCCGACGCCTCACCCGCATGGGGTCCGAGCTGCGGCGCGGTGCCGGTCAGGTTCCGCCACAGAAACTCGTAGGTGAGCGAGCGCATGAACGCCCGCTGGGCGTTGTTTGCAGCGCCACCATGCCCGCCTTCGATGTTCTCATAGTAGGCCATCGACAAGCCCGAGTCGGCCAGCAAGCGTGCCATCTTCCGAGCGTGACCGGGATGCACCCGGTCGTCGCGCGTGGACGTGGTGAAGAGAATCGGCGGATAGGCCTTTTCGGCATCCACGTTGTGGTACGGCGAGTACTGCTCCAGAAATGCCCACTGCTCGGGGTCGTCCGGATCGCCGTACTCCCCTGCCCAGCTCGCGCCTGCCAAGAGCTTGGTGTAGCGCTTCATGTCGAGGAGCGGCACCTGACACACCACCGCCCCCCAATGGTCCGGGTAGGTGGTGTACATGTTGCCCATCAGCAGCCCCCCGTTGGAGCCGCCCTGGATCCCCAGCTGCGGTACCGTGGTGACCCCGCGCTTCACGAGGTCCTCGCCCACCGCGGCGAAATCCTCATAGGCCTTGTGCCGCTTTTCCTTGAGCGCGGCCTGGTGCCATCGCGGACCAAACTCACCGCCGCCCCGGATGTTCGCGACCACAAACACCCCACCTCGCTCCAGCCAGCCGATGCCGGCCGAGCTGTTGTAGGAAGGCAGGAGCGAGACCTCGAAGCCACCGTACCCGTAGAGCAACGTGGGCAGTCCACCATCGGGGACTTCAGACGGAGCCACCTGGAAGTAGGGGATCTCCGTTCCGTCTTTGGACTTGGCAAAGTGCTGAGTGACCGTGTAGCCAGCGGCCTCGAAGAAGGACGGCGACGACTTGAGGGGCTCAAGCTCACCACCAGGCGTGATGACGCCGAGGGTACTCGGGGTGAGGTAGTCCGTGACCACCACGAAGAGCTCCTTCGAGGCGTCGCTGTCGACCGCAGAGAGCGACACGCGAGACAGCTCGGGCAGCCCCGTCATGGGCGCAGAGGTCCAGGCCTTCTTGCCCGGCGTGAGCACCTCGAAGCGCGTGCGCACATTGTCGAGAACTGTGAGGATCACTTGGTCCTCGATGAAGTCCCAACCCTCGAGACTGGTGCGTTCGGTGGGTGTAAACAGCGTGATGGCCGAGCGCTTGCCCTTCATCCATTTCTTGTAGTCTGCCACCACGAGTGAGCCGGCCTTGTGCGTGACATCGCCCACCGTCCAGTCTTCCCGAGGCGAGAAGAACACATGAGGACCGCGCACGGTCGCGCTGGTGTGGTCGGGCTTGTCGATCTTTACAAGCCCCGCGGGAGTGACTTCGAACAGCTCGTTCGTGAAGAAGGTGGGGTACTGGAACACGAAATCGCGGCTCCAGGTCTCCGCTCCATCCACGAACATCGACGAGTGGGCTGCGCCAACGGCCACGAACCCAGTGTCGCCTTCGTGCACCGTCTCCGCCGACTCCAGGGGTGTTCCACGGGTCCAGCGCTTGATCACGCGTGGATAGCCGGAGTCCGTGAGCGAGCCATCGCCGAAGTCGGTGCCCACGAATACATGGTCTTGGTCGATCCAGGTGAGATTCGACTTCGCGAGTGGCAACGCGAAGCCCTCTTCGACAAAGGATCGGCTGGGAACGTCGTACTCACGGACGACGTCGGCGTCGCTGCCACCAGGAGAGAGGCTGACCAAGCAGCGTTCGTAGGCCGGACGAAGACAGTTGGCGCCGTGCCACACCCAGCTCTCACCTTCCGCCTCTGCCAACGCATCGACGTCGATCACCACTTCCCAATCGGGTGCGTCGGTGCGGTACGACTCCCAGGTGGTGCGACGCCAGAGGCCGCGGGGATGGTCGGCATCGCGCCAAAAATTGTAGAGCCACTCGCCACGCTTCGAGACCATGGGGATGTTGTCGTCGGAGTCGTAGACTGCGAGCAGGCGCGCCTCGGTGTCCTTGAACGTGTCAGCTGCCGAGTAGGCCGTGACCGTACGGTCGTTTTCGGCCCGAACCCAGTGGAGTGCCGCCTCGCCTTCGACCTCTTCCAGCCAAAGCAGAGAGTCAACGTTCTCCGAGACTGGAGCCTCTGCAGCGGCAGAGGCTGGAAGGAGAAGCAATGGAAGAAGGAGAGACTTGCGGGCAACCATGATGGACTCCAAGCAGCGGCCGTGCGCGGCGCTGCTCTCTATCGCTCCCGCCTTTGGGTGGGAGATGCACCGTGCCGATCTCCTCCCGTCACGCTTCCGCTGTGCCGGCGATCGCCATGGGTCTTTTGCCTCGATGAATACGATGATTCGGACGGTTGAATGCAGTCTTCTGATCCGACCAAAACGCACAGCAATGTGACAAATTCAGCGATCGCGACACCAAAATGTCAACTTTCGTGCAAACTCCACCGGCGTTTCCGTTCCACGGGGCTACGCATTCGCAACGCCATGAACACTCCTCCGCCCAACGCTGAGAAGTCCATGCGATCTGCCACACCGCAACCTGCTGCTGCTCCGGAGGCCTCTCCACCGGCCCAAGCCGTTCGTCTCGACGCCGCACCGTCGCTTCACCCCCTGGCACAGCGTTGTCTCACACTGGTGGGCGAAGAAGTCCCGCCTGTTTCCATGGGTCGCGGACCGAGTCACTCTCGCGGAGATGGACACCTGATCGAAGTCTCCGAGGGTGCGCACGCTACCCTGCGTCCCGACATCATCCCGCCGGATGGCCAGCCACGACACCATGTCGTGAACATCCGACCCTCGGCGGAGGTTGAGCTGTTCATTGACGACCTCACGCACACGCCGCCCATGTCCCGCAGCGTAGAGATCTGGGTGGGTGCGGGCGCTCGTCTGCGCCTGATCGACCGGGCCTGCACCCGCCAGAGCACCGTTGATCTCGTGGGTCTTCGCGTGGCCACCGGTGCGGTTGTAGAGTTTGTCGGTCTTCGCGCGGGCGTCTCCCAGTCTGCTGTGGTTGCCGCCGACCTCGGTCCCAATGCACGCATCTCGTGCACATGGGTCCACCAGGCCGGCCGCGCTGAGTCCGTCGACCTTCGAGTGCGAGGCTCCGGCGCCGAGGCGCGGCACACGCTCATGCTCTCGGCGCCACTCGGTGCGGGGGCAAGTGCCATTCGGCTCGATGTCCTCGCCGATGAAGCCGGCAAGCCTGAGTGCCAGATCCTGCACCAAGGACAGCCCGCACAGCCATCGTCGGCAGCCTGGACGGCAGCGTTGCAGTCGATCGATCTCGACCCGTGCGCCGGTTCGGTCGAGCTTCCGGTACTCCCAGCCTCGCTGTGTTCTGGCCTCTGAACCACCCGACGCCCCTCTGCTACCGCCCCCCATCGCGCTCGGTCCCAGCCCGCAGAGCCCTGGTGCAACTTCGCTGTCGTCGCACTCCCATCGGTGCAGGGTGTACGAAGCCATCGCACCCTCCGGCTGCACCGGACCTCGAGACTGCCCTGGCGCACCGAGATACCGGACCCTCTCCGGTGCCCCACCAAAGCGCGCGTCCTTCGATCCCCTTCGAGGCTTCCCAACAGGTAAGGTTCCGCCCGTCCCTCTCGTCTCCCGGACCCCGCATGTTCCTCCCGCTCTTCCTTGCCACAGCCACAGGAGCCTTCGCGCAAGCCCCGCCCGGAGGCGGTGAGATGCTCGGTGTGATCGTCCGCCTCGAGCCCACCGGTCAGCCGGTCGCCGAAGACCCACAGGTCACTTTGAAGCCCTCGACGGGAGATGCCATCTCGCTGTCGCTCACCGACGACGGACGCCCCCCCGATGTGGCGGCCTCGGATGGCCGCTTCGCCGGTATCGCACTCACCAATTCGCTCCGCTTCGACGTCACCATGACTCTGGCCGGTCAGCAGTACGATGGGGGCTCGGTCGAGTGGGGCGAGGAGTCCGGTGCGCGCGATCTCGTTCTCACTCTCCAGGACGGGACGCTCACAGCCACCGCCAGCTCTCCCGAAATGAACGTTCCTCCCCAAGCCACCGATCCGACCCAGGGCGGTCAGCCCCCGGCTGCAATCACCGGCTCACCGGCCGGCATGACCTCTGCAGCAACGATCCCTCCCGCTACTTCCGGCGGGATGCCCGCTCCCGTATCGGCCAACTCCACAGCCTCCGACGACGGCTGGCTCTGGCTGGCCCTGGGAGCCGGGGCGCTCGGACTGATGGGCGGGCTGATGTTGATGCTCCGCAGTGGCGGCAGTCGCTCCATGTCGGACCAAATCGAGCGGGCACCGACGCCCCCGATCTTCGGGCCCGGCACCCCCTCCCTCGCTGGCGGACTCCACATCTGGACCGCTCCACCGGAACACCAAGAGCGCTTCTTGCAGCACTTGGTCGGCACCATCGCCGAGCATCATCGGGTGCTGCTTGTACTGCCAGCCGACGTCCCGGCGCCTGCGGTACACGGCGGTCCGGTCTTCATCACACGGGCTTCCTCACTCGATACCATCGATGCCGTCCTTGCCGACCTCGAGACCCGGCCCGGCCCCCCTCTCGCCATGGTCGTTCTCGAGTCGAGCCCTGAAGCAGAGCGCATCACGGAGTATGCCGAGATGATGGACCCCGACCCGGGCGCCATCCTCCTCTGTGCGGAGGTCCCGGCCGAACACAAAGCGGCCATTCGCGTAGAGGTCGACGCTGGCACGGCTGTCCTCCACACCTGGGACGGCCCGGTTCGGCTCACAGAGCAGCACTACCGATACGCACGGGTGCACTCTTGATCGACAGAGGCTCGAGCGAGGCTGAAAAGGGCCAGGATGCCGCGACGACTCTTCAGCCATCGATGTCTGCACTCTCCGCCGTTCGAATCCAGCACCTCCACGAGCTCCAGGCGATCTACAGTCAGATCCGCACCCTGTGCGAGGGTGCCGCCCACGACGAAGGACGGGTGCAGCTCCGGAAGCTCCCTCCTCCGCGACTCGACGCGCTGCTCGGTAAGCCGCTCGCCAAGGTCTTGTCCAAGCTGCTCATGCCGTTTTCTACGCAGGAGCTGGGGGGATTTGAAGTCCAGCAGCGGTACACGCGGGAAAGCACATATGCCCACCTACGGCGAAGCATCCGCTCATTTGACGGCCTCACGCTCGGAATTGAGGCCTCCGTCGAGTCGTGCGTCACGGACCTTCCGCAATTCCACAAGGCCAATCAACAGCAAGAAGCCGTGGTGTACACCCCGGATGGCACGTTGCAGCCCGCCGAACACTGCACCGCCCCCCGCCGGCTCACCTGGAACCGCTATGCCCAAAGCGAAGGGCCTGAAATCTTCCTCTTCCATTCCGAGTCCGGCACGATGGACCCGGAGAAGTCTGGACCGAACCGGTCGCTGTTCTTCCGTGTGCTGCGCGGCCGCGATGGCCCGCGTGGCTACCAGTCCCACAGCCACCTCTCGTTCTGGGATGTGAATGTAGACATGACCGGCAGTCCGGCCGTGCCCATGATCCCAAACGAACCCACCACCCACAGCCTGCTGCTCGAACACACGCGCACTCATCCGGTCCAGTTCATCCTGCCCGCGCTGCGGGTGCGCAAGTGCCGCGTTGCCTGCCGCCCATTTGCCAACAACCAGATCCACAAAGGGGGCATCGAGCAACGGGCCGAGAGCATGGTCGCGGTCGCGCCGTCCGACTGGTCGGTCGAGGCCATGGACTCCCACGGCCTGTTCGTGCTGCGCCAAGGACACATCCTGCGGCTGCAGCCAGGTGCTCCTCCCCGCACAATCCGCGACTCGGACCACATGCAGTGGCCCGAGCATCGTGCCTTCTCGTCGGCAGTCTTCCTCGACCACGCCCCCATCACCGTGCGCTTGAACGGCAGAGGCTACCAGTTTTGGAACTTCATGGACGTTTGCTCGAGTAAAGGCGTGGGTGCATCGTGGTACCACCAGGCCGCACTGCAGACCGCCGACGCCATGTTCTGGGAATGGCTCGTTGACCGCTTCACGCCGCGCTGAAGGAACGCCGACGGCCCGCGGCCAGCAGCACGGCAAAGCCCCACCAACCCGACCCCGCGACTGCGTCACACCCACAGCCCCGAGACGTGCGGGCACGGGTGCCGGAACCGGAGACCGGGGCGACCACCTGCTCGGTGCAGCCCTGACC
>CAJWOS010000104.1 GCA_913044235.1 uncultured Pseudomonadota bacterium | reverse complement strand
GAGCTGCCCGCGCCCAGCGACAACGACCAACGAGCACCGCGCACCTGAACGCAGCATCCTGGCCCCCCAGCTCGTCTCGATGGCCACACCCCAAGTCCAGCCCTCGATGGCCACAGTCAACGGATCTGCGCCACCTTCACTTTTGAGCACACGGCTGCTCTTTGCGCTTCGATGCGCCAATCCACGGCATATGCGGGGCTTTCGCACAGTTGACCAGACCACGACCCATTGGGACCGCGCCGTCTGGTAGCGTGCCACCATGTTGAATCAAGGCCTATGGTTGATGTTGGTGGGCATGGGAACCGTGTTCGCCTTCCTGACGCTTCTCGTCGGCTGCATGCATGCAGCATCGGCAGCATTCGCGTCATTCCCGAACGACCCCACGCCCGGTCGATCGGAACCCGCTGCGGCAGACGACGAGCTTCTGCTCATCGCCGTGGCGCTGGCTGCTGCCGAGAAGGAGAGGGCATGACCCGACATGTAGCGGTAATGAACACCGCATTCCGCGACGGCTTTCAGTCGTGCGTGGGTGCTCGCGTGTTTACCAAAGACTTTCTGCCTGCACTCGAAGCGGCCATGGCTGCTGGGTTTACCCACTTCGAGGCCGGCGGCGGCGCACGCTACCAGGTGCCCTACCTGTACTGCGGTGAAGATGCCTTCGACATGATGGACACCTTCCGGGCCACCACAGGGCCCGATGCCAACCTACAGACCCTCGCTCGCGGGGTGAACGTGGTGGGCCTCGACAGCCAGTCGAGCGACATCATCAAGCTGCATGCCGAGATGTTCAAGAAGCATGGCATGACCACCATCCGCAACTTCGACGCCCTGAACGACTGGCGCAACCTGGCCTACAGCGGCCAGTGCATCATCGAGGCCGGTCTGCGGCACGAGGTGGTGGTGGCGCTCATGGGTCTGCCGCCCGGCGTGAGTGGTGGCCACACCTCCGAGTTCTACGTGGGCGTGCTCCAAGACATCCTGGACAACGACGTGCCCTTCTCGTCGGTCTGCTTCAAGGACGCCTCCGGCACCACCCCGCCGCAGGTCATCTACGAGACCGTCAAAGAAGCCCGCAAGCGACTCGGTGAAGACGTGCACCTGCGCGTGCACTCGCACGAGACCGCCGGCATCTCGATCGCCCAGTACCGCGCCGCACTCGACGCCGGAGCCAACGGCATCGACCTCTCCATGGCACCCATGAGCGGCGGCACGGCACAGCCCGACGTGGTCACGATGTGGCAGGCGCTCCGCGGCACCGAGTTCGACCTCGGCATCGACATCGACAAGGTGCTCGAGGCCGAAGAGGTCTTCAAGGACTGCATGAAGGACTACTTCCTGCCGCCTGAGTCCCGCGCGGTCGAGCCGCTCATTCCCTTCTCGCCCATGCCCGGTGGCGCCCTCACCGCCAACACCCAGATGATGCGCGACAACGGAATGCTCGACAAGTACCCCGCCGCCATCCGCGAGATGCGCGAGGTGGTGTCGCTCGGGGGCTTCGGCAGCAGCGTCACCCCGGTGAGCCAGTTCTACTTCCAGCAGGCGCTCAACAACGCCATCTTCGGCCGGTGGAAGCGCATCGCCGAAGGCTACGGAAAGATGGTGCTCGGCTACTTCGGCAAGACACCCCGCGAGCCCGATCCGATGGTGGTCAAGCTCGCCTCCGAGCAGCTCGGTCTCGAGCCCACCACCCGCAACCCGCGCCTGATCAACGACGAAGACCCCACCAAGGGCCGCGAGTCCGCCAAGAAGCGGCTCGACGAGGCCGGCTTGCCCCACACCGAAGAAAACATCTTCATCTCGGCCAGCCTCAAAGACAAAGGCATCGCCTTTTTGCAGGGCAACGGCAGCATCGCAGTGCGCAAGAACGTGCCCGAGAAGAAGGCTCCTGCAGCCGGAGGCGGCGCGAAGCCCACCTCGTTCAAGGTCCATGTGGGCGGCAAGTCCTTCCAGGTGGAGTTCAAGGACGGCAAGGCACACGTAAACGGGCGGGCGCTCGACTACAGCGTGGAGTCCGGTGGCGCAGGCGGTGGTGGCGCCCCTGCAACCTCGACATCCGATGCAGAGCCGGTCAACGCCCAGATGCCCGGCAAGATCCTCAAGCACCTTGTCTCGGTGGGCCAGCAGGTGGCCGAAGGCGACGCCCTCCTGCTGATCGAAGCCATGAAGATGGAGATGGAGGTCGCCGCACCGCGGGGCGGTACCGTGGCATCCATCCCGGCCGAAGAAGGCCAGCAGGTGGCGGCCGGTGAGCCCCTGGTGCTGCTGTCATGACCGAGCTCCAAGCCCTCATCGCCAACACGGGCATCGCCAACTTTGAGCTCGGCGCCCTGGCCATGATCGCGGTCTGCGGACTGCTGCTCTACTTGGCCATCGCCAAGGAATTCGAGCCGCTGCTGCTGCTGCCCATCGGCTTCGGCGGCATCCTGGCCAACATTCCCATCGCAGAAATCGGCGGCCCAGACGGCTTTCTCGGCATCATCTACAACGCCGGTGTGTCCAACGGTCTGTTCCCTCTGCTCATCTTCATGGGCGTGGGGGCCCTCACCGACTTCTCGCCGCTCATCGCCAACCCCAAGACCGCTCTGCTCGGCGCTGCGGCGCAGTTCGGCATCTTTGCCACCGTGCTGGGCGCCATCGGGCTCACCCAGACCGGACTGGTGGACTTCTCCATCCAGGATGCGGCTGCAATCGGTATTATTGGCGGCGCCGATGGTCCCACGGCCATCTTCCTGGCCAGCCGACTCAGCCCCGACCTGCTCGGGGCCATCGCCGTGGCGGCCTACTCGTACATGGCGCTGGTGCCCATCATCCAGCCGCCCATCATGCGCGCCCTCACCACCGAAGAAGAGCGCAGGCTGCCGATGACCCAGCTGCGGCCGGTCAAGCGAGTCGAGCGCATCGCCTTTCCGCTGCTGGTTCTCGGCTTGTGCATCTTGCTTCTTCCGGATGCCACGCCCCTGATCGGTGCTCTGTGCTTTGGCAACCTGCTGGCCGTCAGCGGCGTCGCGGAGCGCCTCGCAGGTGCCGCCCGCAATGAGCTGATCAACATCGTCACCATCCTGCTCGGCCTCGCTGTGGGCTCCAAGCTCGCAGCCGACAAGTTCCTCACCACCGAGACGCTGGGCATCCTCGCCCTGGGGCTCATCGCCTTCTGCATCGGTACGGCCACGGGCGTGTTGCTGGCCAAGGTGATGAACATGGTGAGCAAGCAGAAGATCAACCCGCTCATCGGGGCCGCCGGTGTGAGTGCCGTGCCCATGGCTGCGCGTGTGGTGAACAAGGTGGGGCAGGAGTCCGATCCCCGCAACATGCTGCTGATGCACGCGATGGGCCCCAACGTCGCCGGCGTGATCGGCTCGGCGGTCGCAGCCGGGGTGCTGCTGGCGCTCGTGGGGTGATCACGCAGGGCCCAGGGGTCGACCCGAGCACAGCCGCGTCCCGACCACGGTCGCTCTACGGTGCTTTCGACCGCTTTCCGTCTTCCAAGGGTGCTGCCACACACATCGCCCATGCCGCCGGTGTGCTCTTCGACACCTACGCCGGAGGCCATCTCTTTGTCTTGGGCGACGACCTCCTGCCCCGATTCCAGGAGGTTCACAGAGCAACAGGCCCGGTGCAGGTCTTTCGCTCCGTCTGGCCCCACCCGTCTGAGCTTGCGCGCACCCAGCAGCATGCACGGGCCCTCGCCGCGCACCTCGCCCGCCACAGGCACACCCTCGAGCTGGTCCACATTCGCGATCCCTGGAGCGCGGTGCCCGCCACGGCCCACCCGGAGCGCCCCTGGCGCACGGTGTTCGAGGTCAACGGCCTGCCATCCATCGAGCTGCCCGTGCGGTACGAAAACGTCTCGGCCGGAACGCTCGACCGTGTGCGGGCCCTCGAAGACCACGCTCTGGCCGAGGCCGATCTATACGTGACCCCATCCTCCGTCACCCGAGCCCTACTGCAGGCGCGCGGCATTCCAGCCAAGCGCATCGTATGTGTTCCCAATGGGGCCGAGGTGCCTGCTGTTCGCCCAGAGCGGCCCGCTGAAGCCCCTGCCTGCTATGTGCTGTACTTTGGCGCCGTGCAGCCCTGGCAGGGTGTGGGGGACGCCCTGCGGGCCATGGCTCGACTCACAGACCTCGATGTCAAGCTGGTCATCGTGTCGTCGGTCCGCGAAAAAAAGTGCCGCTATCTGGCCCGCATGGCCCGTCGCCTGGGCATCGCCGACCGTGTGGTCTGGCGCTACGAGCTGCCGCGGGTGGAGGTGGCACGCTGGGTGGCCCATGCCGTCGCCACGGTCGCACCCCTCACGCGCTCTCCGCGCAACGTCGTCCAGGGCTGCTGTCCACTGAAGGTGCTGGAGTCGATGGCCCAGGGCACGCCCGTGGTGGCCTCGGACCTACCGGTGGTGCGAGACTTGATGGATCACCGCGTCCATGGATGGCTGGTTCCCGCGGAGCGACCCGCGGCGATGGCTCGCGGGATTCGCGTTCTGCTCGACCATCCCTCGCTGGCGCGTACACTTGGAATGGCCGCTCAGCAGCGGGTTCGTGACCACTTCACCTGGGAGCGGGCCACGCAAGAGCTTACGATGGCATACCGTCAGGTCCAAGAAATGCCCCGACGGACAGCCTCGTAGGCGGGAGACTGTGGTGAGCGTTTGGCAAGCCAGACAGACCTGGGCAGAGCTCAGCGACACGGAGCGCGCCTTCATCCAAGCGCCCAAGCTCGACGGCCAGGCCCCTCCCGCAGACTGGCTCCAGCAGCTGGCGCGCGTCATTCGGTTCGACCAAGAGGTGGGCACCGCACTGAAGCACTTGTCGCGCATCACCCTCGCGCTGTTGCTGGGCGTGCCGGTGTCGGCAGCGGGTGGTTTCCTCCTTGGACTTGGCCTGGAAGTGGTACTCCCCGGCAACTCGTCTCCCATCGACCCCGGCGTATTTGTGGGTCTGGGAGTGGTTGCGGCGATGGGATTCGTGGTCGCGACGGTCGCCTCGATGATCTACCGAGCGTCCTGGAATGCGGTCGATGTGCCCGATGTGCTCACGGAAACGGTGGTGCCATTGCTGCAGGTGCTCGAGCTGGAGCTCCCGGCCGGCGCGCCCGTGTCCATACAGCTCGACCTGACCGGCACCGCAGCGCCGGACAAGAAAGTGGATGAACGCGAGACCGGCTCCTGGAGCGCACTGCCGCACCGCGTCGACACCTGGTACCGCGACCCTTGGCTCGTGCTCGACGCGGGCCTCTTCGACGGCTCGCGCCTGCAGCTGGCCATCTTGGACACCATGCGCAAGCGCAAGCAGACCAAGCGAAGCCTCTCGGGCAAGCGCAAGACCAAGTGGAAGACCAAGATCAAGCGCCGCATTCGAGCCCGCCTGTCGGTGCGGTCGGACCGCGGACTGGTCGGTGTGGCCGGCGAGGGCGTCGAGGTCCGTCCCACACAAAAGCGTCACCACATCACCGCAGAGCTTCGCGAACAGCACACCACCGCGCTGTGTGCCACGCCACCCGATCAAGTGGTGGCACTTGCCGCTCGGTGCTTTGCGCATGTTGCCCACGAGACCGGCGCATGAGGGAAGCCTCCACGCGCGATGTCGCGTCTCTCCAGGAGACCCAATGCCCATGAGCCCCGCCACCGGATGCGCCGTTCGGGTCGGTTTCTTTGTGCTTCGGCCGTGCGGAACGTCCGCAGCCGGGCAGTGCACCGTGTGCGGTCGACCCACCTGCGCCGAACACCTCGATGAGAACTCCACCTGCATCGAATGTGTGGTGAAGTCCGACGACCTCTCCGAGCACGATGATCGCTGGGCCTGGTTTGCGCGCAATCGGGCCGTGCACAGCTTCGGACTGCGGCCCTTCTTCGATGGCTCCATCGAGGTCGAAGACGACTACTACGACGACTGGGACCTGCGTCCCCTCGTGGCGCGCGGCTCCGACGGACTCGACGAAGACGCCGACTTAGACCTCTTCGACAGCTAAGGAGCCATGACGTCAGCCATGCGCGCTCCTTCTCCACACGTGCTCTTCGTGACCGGCCACTGGCCCCCAGCTCAAGGCGGAATGGCCACTTCTGCGGATCGCATCGTGGGCGGACTTCGCGGTCGCGGCACCACAGTCGATGTGCTGCACCTGTCGAGCCGAGCACGCCGAGCGCGACGCACCACCACATCGGGCGGGTCGGCACTGATCTGGCCCGTGGGCCCGGACCTCGCCGAAGACCTGGCGGGACTTCTCCCCGCCCTTCCTCGCTGGACCGGGGCCTGGGACGTGATCGTGTCGTTTGGCGGTCCGCTTCCACTCTTCGTGGGCCCCACGCTCGCGGGATGGCTGAAGCTTCCGCTCGTGGTGGCCCTCCGCGGTGCCGACATCGACACCGGCATGTTCCATCCCCGCCGCCTTGCTCCGCTGCAGCGCGCCCTGCACGCTGCAGCCCAAGTCGTGGTCGTGAGCGGCGACAAGGTGGCCAAGGCTCGCGCCCTCGGCGCCACCGCCCCGATTGCACACATCCCCAACGGCATCGACCTCGATGCCTGGCAGGCGCTGCCCAGTGACCGCGTCCGTGCGGCTCAGCTGCGGGCCACGCTCCGCGGTACCAAGGACCCCCTGATCCTCGCCTGCATCGGTCACCTCAAGCGCAAAAAAGGCGTGGGAACCCTCGCCCGGGCCATCGTATCGCTGAAGCTTCAGGATCAGCTGATCTTGCTGCTTGCGGGAACCCCGTCAGACGCCGTGCAGGCCGAGCTGGACGCGGCCCGAGAGGCCGGGCTGTCCATCCACCAGCAACCCTTCGTGGACCGGGAGCGCCTGCTGGGGGTGCTGCCCGCCGCTGATGTGGTGGCGCTGCCTTCGGTGCATGACGGCATGCCCAACGTGATGCTCGAGGCCGGCGGCTTGGGACTGCCACTCCTGGCCAGTCGAGCGGGAGGGATGGGGGATCATCTTGTGGACGGCGAGCACGGCTGGCTGTTCGACGTCGGCGACGAAGATGCCCTCCGTCATGCCATCTGGCGCATGGTCCAAGACCGTGCAGATGCCCCTGCACGCGGCGCGCGCTGGCGAGCCCGTGTCGCGGAACAGTTCACGATAGATGCCGAGGCACAGCAGTGGCACTCGGTGCTTTCCGCCGTGGTCACCGGCCCTGCGCTAGCATCAACACACCACATTGAGGAGAGCTGAGATGCGTCCTTGGATGGCCGTTCTGTTCGGTATCGCCGCCTGCACTGGCACCCCTGAGCCACCGCCAAAAGATGCCGGTCCGCCCACCATCTCGTCTCCCGTCCCAGTGGGTGCGGCAAGCTCCAATGCCTCCAGCAAGACCCTGGGATCCACGCCTGCGGATGCCGCCGCGAGCGATGCGTCGAAGCTCGCGCCCGCCGGCGGCGCGCACGGCACCATCCTGGTCTCCGGCTCGTCGATTGAAATCACGGGACCGGTCTCGCTGCGTGGAAACCGCACCGACAAAAAGCGCAAGTATGCCGACAAAACCGGCGTGATGGCCGAGGTCAAATACTACGACGACGGTGCCTTCAAGCTGCGGCAGGCCGACGGCACCGGCTTGTGGAAGATCAACCGATACACCCCTGAAGCCGGAGGGACGCGGTTCAAGGTGAAGCAGGTAGTGGGAAACGAAAACGTCGAGCATCTGGTGATCACACCTGAAGACTCGGGCTGGCGGGTCGACCTCAAGGCGCAACCCGCGGGCACCGTTCACCGCACCGACAGCGGGTTCGAGGTCCGAGCCACCGATGGCACCGTCGTGCTCACAGCCGGCGCCCGGCTCGCATCCGGCGCCCTGGGTCTGTGGCTGTCTCCCGAAATCGACGACACGCACCGACGAATCCTCCTGGCGGAATGCCTGGCAGCCGGGCTGTAGTTGACCAACCTGCTCTATGCGGTGGGCACCGGACTCGGACACCTGGTCCGAGCCCGCGCCTTCGCCCATGGGCACGGCATCCCGCTGCACGTGTTCACCACCCATCCACACGCCTCGATGGTACTCGGAGCGGTCCCGCACACAGTCGTGCCCGATGCACTGCGCCAAGATGGCGCTGCCCTTCGAGCGGCCCTCGACCAGACCATTGCCACCCAGCAAGCACAGCAGGTCATCCTCGACGTGTTCCCGGCAGGCATTCGCGGAGAGCTCCGGGGCTTTACGCCACCCAATGGCACCGTCTCGCTGCTCGCCCGGCGACTGCGCACTCCGCCAGACGATGGCGGCCCCCCCATCGCCACGGCCTACCTCTGCGAGCACCTCGACGACTGGCAACACCAGTGGCTGACCCAGCGGTCGGTGCACCAGGTGCCGGCCCGACTGGTCGATCCGCCCGCAACCCTGCCGTCTGCTCTGGATCGTTGGCTCGATGATGCCCAAGGCCCCCTGTGGGCAGTGGTCCACAGCGGTCCCCAAGCAGAGCTCGAGTTGTTGATCCACCATGCCCGCGATGATGCCTTTGCCCGAGGACAGTCGCCCACCCTCCTGGTCATTCACCCGTCCTCCGCGCCGATTCCAGGAGCCACCACCTTGAACATCCACCCCGCATGGCCCCTTTTCTCTCGGGTGGACCGGGTGGTGGGCGGAGCCGGCTTCAATCTGGTCCGCCAGTGTCTCGCCGCAGGGGTCGACTTCCTGCCCATTCCCCTCCCACGCCGATTCGACGACCAACCCGGCCGTGCGCGTGCTTTTCGCCACAGCCACACAAGCGGGAACCGACCGGCTCTCGGCAGACGCCCACCACATTGAGGCACCCGACCCGAGAGGCAGGAGCAAGCAGCTGCAATGCAAACGGCGCACTTCCACAGAATGGATGCGCTCCCCGTTCGTCGCATCGCCAACCCTCGAACCTCAGGAAGGTGCTCCATGACGAACAGTCTCTCCATCAGCTGCGTGAAGTTCGGCTCCCTCGCTCTCGTCGGCCTGCTCGCAGTCGCCTGCATGGACATCACACCGGCCGGAAAGTCCGTGACCGCACTGCCGGCCGCCACCCCTGGCCTCTACACGCTTTCCATCGAGCACGACGGCCAGAACCGCGAAGCGGTCGTCTACGTTCCACACTCCGCCATCGACTCTGCAGCTCCGATGGTCTTGAACTTCCACGGCTACGGCGGACGGGCCGCCTGGCACATGGAAGATGCCGACATGCGGTCCCTTGCCGACGAAGAAGGCTTCGTATTGGTCTATCCGCAGGGCACAGATCTCAGCGGCGGTGCCCACTGGAATGCCGCACCCTCGGGCGGCGACAACAAGAGCACCGCCGACGACCTGGGCTTCATCGAGTCTCTCGTAGACGCGGTGGAGATGGCACACACCATCAACAGCGACCGCATCTACGCGGTTGGCTACTCCAATGGTGGCATGTTTGCCTACTACCTCGCGTGCGAGCGGAGCGACCTCATTGCTGCAGCAGGAGCGGTCTCTGGCACCATGCTCGATGGCTCTTGTGAGGGCAGCGAGCCCATTTCCATCATCCACATCCATGGCACGGCTGACAGTGTGCTGCCGTACGATGGCGATGCCCACACTGCATCGGCACTCGACATCGTCGACCACTGGCGCGCACGCAACGACACGACGTCGGAAAGCACCACCACCGAGACCATGGGAGGCGTTCGGGTGGAGTCTTCGTACTACACTGGTGGCAGCGTGGGTACGGAGGTGGAACACCACCGGGTGATCGATGGCGGTCACGTGTGGTTCGACGAGCCTTCGGTGGGCACAAACGGCAAGATCTGGGATTTCGTGTCTCGCTTTGACCAGGTCGGCGCCATCTGAGTCCACCGAGTCCGGGCGCGGTCGGTCGACCATCCGATCGACCGCCTCCGGCACACCCTGGCTCCTGAACGCACTTCGGACCGAAATTGCGCGTTAAAATCGGCCCATGCCGTCCAGTCCGAAACCTCCTCCCCTGCACAGCACGGACGTCCGCCAGCGACGGGTCGCGTTACACGCCCGAGCTGATCGCGCATCGCGCATCGCAACACCGTCCCAGGTCGCCTACATCCGTGGTCGGCAGAAGCGCTGGACCGAGCCCGAGCTCGCTGATCTCTGGACCAGCGCCGTTCAAGACACCCACAACCGAGGGTCCGGCTCCAACCACCTGTATGTGCATGTGCCCTTCTGCAAGTCGATCTGCTCGTTCTGCAACTACGACCGCCTCAAGCCGTCTACCCCTCACGCGCTGAAGGACTGGCTTACACGGGTGATGGCATCCATCCAGGTGTTGGGCCCCGCGACCGAGGGCCTCGAGTTTCATTCTCTGTACTTCGGCGGCGGCACCCCATCGGTGCTGCCCAGCCGCATGCTGCGTACTGTCTTCGAAGCACTCGATCAGTCGTTCACGTGGCATCCACGGGCCAGCCGCTCCATCGAGCTCGACCCGGCCGTGATGAACGCCGCAAAAGCCCAGTCGATGATGGACCACGGCTTCCAGCGCTATTCCTTTGGGGTCCAGACGCTCGAGTCGTCGATGAACAGCGCCCATAACCGCGGACCACAGAGCGAAGACACGGTGCGGCGATGTCTGGACCTCCTGCCGGCGAGCTTCCTCGGCTCCGTCGCGGTCGACCTGCTCCTCGGGCTCGACGGTGGTTCCCCCGAGCGCACACTGCGCGACGTGCAGCGCCTGCTGTCCCACCCGCGTCGGCCGATCATCGACCTGTTCCACCTCACGCCCACGGCCACGTACGTCGAGGCACACTTCGGAGGCTCGATCGACCGCGCACGCGAGGAGCTCGCTCGCTACGACGACCAGTTCGACACGCAGCTCGATGCGCTGGCCAAACAATACAGCTACACCATCCAGCGGCGAGAGTCGGGCCACTGCCGCACGCTGGAACCAGCCAACGTCATGGAGCGCTTTCAACCCATGCGGTGGGCCATGCATGTCCGCCAGTACGGCATCGACGCCTGGCGAGTCGCCCGTCGCCGCATGTCTGGCCGCCCAGTCCACATCCCGCCGCTCGGCCTGCTGTCCTACAACCAGATCATGACGGCCCGTACCGGTCCGCTCAACCTGCTCGGTCTCGGCCCGTCGGCCCGCACCCAGATCTTCGGCCGTGCGTCGGTCTCCACCCACCCCTCCGCTGGCGGCAGCGGGCCCACCACGTACCATGGCCAGTCCATGACGGCAGTGGACGAGCTGCGCCGCTTCGTCGTGTTTCAGATCCGCGACCAAAAGTTCGTCGAAGATGCTCAACTGGCGGATTTGTTCGGCCAGACCCTCGCCGATGCACTGCCCGAAGCCGTCGCGGTGTGGGCCGAGAACGGTTTCGCGCGGCCCACAGAAGGGGGATGGACCTTCGCAAGCCTTCCACCACGAGAAATGGGCCTGAACCTGCTCTGGTCGATTCCCGAGACCGACCTGCTGTACTACATCAAGCGTCGGATGGGAGGTCCGAGCAAGCGCCATCCCGACCCCCACTGAGCTTCGAAGTGTCGCCGCAATGTGCCGCTTTCCGCGAGCCTCCCCTCGGCGAACACCCTATTCACTAAGCCCTCTGCAAGCCGCCAAGCTCACCCCCCACTCGTCCATGGAAGTCTGATTGCGCCGTCTCCGAGATCCCTACCAAGCCTGGTTCCTGGGCGTGTCCCTGCCGCTCACGCTCGCCACGGCTGCTCTCCCCCGTCTGGCGCGCGCTGAGCCGCCAACCGATCCAACCTCGGCGACCGAGGATGAAGACGACGCGACCGACGCCCCCGCCGAGCCGAACCCCTCCGAACCAGAGACCACACCGGCGTCCGAGTCCGACTGGATCGACCTGGAGACGGTCCCCGACTTTTCCTCCGCTGTGGAGACGGGCCTGGAGACCGCAGCACAAGAAGACGACTCCACGCTCGGCTTGCGGTCCCTCTTTTCCCCCGGTGCAGCCCCCTCATCCAAGCGACCCGCCGGCCGCTTTGGCGTGCGCCCAGTGGTGGGGTTCCAGGGTGTCCTTCCCGCCAATGGCAAGTCCGTGTTTGGCTTTCATGCCGGCGGGCGGGTCGTCCACCAGTGGTGGTCCCCCACCAACGCACCGATCCGGCCGGCCGGCGAGACTCGCCTCCAGGTCTCGGGAATCTTCCGTGGAGTGTCGGGCTTCGACGCCACATTCGATAGCCTGGGCGGCTCCTGGCTCGGACCCGTCGGCCTGTTCGCCGGCGGACTGGCCCGCGCCGACCGCCGCAAGTGGTCCCCATCGGTCGACCTTCCGCCCGCCATCGGTATCGGACCCGCTGCCCAGGTCGCCGTTCGACTCGGCACCGTCATGCCGTGGGCAGGGGCCTCCCCCGCCTGGCTGGTGGCAGGAGACCGACAGGGTCTCGAGTCCACCCCCTGGCACGAGCTCACCGCGCGAGGCGGTATTCTTTGGAGTCAGCCATTCATGGAGACCCGTGTGAGTGGCAGCTGGCGACAAGTCCATGAAGCGGTCCTCTGGGACGTCACACTCGGCTTCCACATCCGTTTGGCCCCCTCCAAGTCCAACCGCCGAAGCTGAAGGCCCGGAGTTTCCCATGATGCACTGGCTCTTCCTGCTCCCGGCCTTCGCGACCCCGCCGACCGCCGAGACCTTCGACTTGTCTCGACTCGACGATCCCCGCCCATGGCAAGAACAGGCACAGGTCCTGCTCGATGGTCCCGAGCGCTGCATCGAGGTGCAGGGAACCATTCGGGTGCAGGTCTCCATCTACATTCCAGGTGGGATCTGGAGCGCCGGAGGTCAGCGCAACGTAGTGGCTGAAGGCACCTTTGAAGGTCGACTCGACCACGGCGTCTGGACGCGAATCGATGCCACCTGGACCGACGCGCCCAACGATGCGCTCGCCTACATGGAGCTCGACCGCTTCCGCCCCATCGTGGGCCGCATTCCGAAGCGAAAAGACCCGGAGGCGGCGGCAAAAGAATTCGAAGCCGACATCAAGTCCCGGTACACCGCAGATGAAATCGTCGGGATGGGCGGCCCCACCGATGACTCGCCCGGCTCGATGGCCATCACCAAGAAAGGAGACCGCATCGGTATCCACATCGACGGCGGTGGCGATGAAGCTCTGGGACTTCTCTACGACGTGCTTGAGGAGTTCGATCCCGACGGCACCGCGCTGTATGTCACATGGCAAGAAGACAAGCAGCGCGTGCTCCTCACCGAGTCGATTCCACTCTCCAAGAAAGACACATTCACCGTTCAAGTGATGTTCCCCAACGGCGACTCGCCCACGCAGCTCGATGTGGTCTTTCCCAAGCGATTCAAGATGGAGAACGAAGAAGACGCCGAGATGTCTGTGCGAGATGCACAGCTGCACCTGCGCAGCCAGTCCACGGACCTGGGCGTGGTGCCGGGAGTCGAAGGCGCGAGTGCGGTGGTCCGCATGTATGGGTTCACCATCGGATTCGATCAGCGCGTCGCCTACCGACGCGTGCGGGCATGCTCAAACGAGAGCCCGTGACAATTCGTGAAAAACGCCATTGACGCGTCATGATCGAACCTATCGAAAACCTCCGATAAAACACCCAGTCCTCGCCTCAAGGCGTGGATCCACCGGTCCGAACGACGGCTCGCACACGGAAGCAGCCGCCTGCCACGGACCCTGAATCTCCGGTCCGACCAGCGGCTGCCCACCCCACGGGAAGCCCATGTCGTCTCGGTTCAGCGCCCTCCTCCTCGTCACCCCAGCCATCGCCTGCACCTCGATTCACCTCGACCCCGACGGCAAGACGCCCACGTTCCAAAGCCGCGACGTCATCCCCGGCCAGTACCTCGTGTATGCACGCACCGCCGCTGCTCCAGCCGGTCTCGAGCCGACCGGACACACCTTCGAGCCCGCCCTGGCCCAGCCCACCCCCAGCGCCGAGTTCGGGTCGGTCTGGCGGGTGCATGCCGACACCGACCTCGAGAGCCTCCACTCCGAGCTGCTCGCAGACGCCGACATCCTGGAGCTGGAGCCCGAGCGGCTGGCCCATGCGTTCGCCATCACACCCGACGACCCCTACCAGTCCTACCAGTGGCACATGGATGCCATCGGCGTGCCCGCGGTGTGGGCAGACGCCACCGGGGCCGGTGTGACCGTGGCTGTGCTCGACACCGGGGTCTCCGCCGGGGCGGACGGCTTTCGCAACCTGCTGCCCGGACGCGACTTTGCCGACGGAGACAGCCAGCCGGAAGACCAAGACGGGCACGGCACCCACGTGGCCGGCACGGTCTGTCAGGCCTCCGACAACGGCTACGGCACCATCGGCGTGGCCCCCGACGCCACCCTGCTTCCCGTGCGCGTGCTGGGGGCCGGCGGCAGTGGCAGCCTGACCGACGTGGCCGACGGCATCGTGTGGGCGGTCGACGAAGGGGCCGACGTGATCAACCTCTCCCTCGGCGCCGGCGGCGGGGCCCGCGCCCTCGAGGCCGCGATTCGCTACGCCCGTGACAGCGGCGTGGTGGTGGTGGCCGCAAGCGGCAACGACGGACGGGGCACCGTGTCCTGGCCTGCCGCATATGCCGATGCCCTGGCCGTGGGTGCCGTGGACTTCAGCGGCGCTCGAGCCCCCTACTCCAACGGTGGAGATGCGCTCGACCTCGTGGCCCCCGGCGGCAACACGGCCGTCGATGCCAACGGCGATGGCTACGTCGACGGCGTGCTGCAGGAGACCTGGCAGGGCGGGCAGGCGTCGTTCCAGTTCCTGCAGGGCACCTCGATGGCTGCTCCCCACGTGGCCGGTACCGCCGCGCTGCTCGTGGAGCTCGTCGGGCGCGACCCAGACCGCGTCGAGGAACTGCTCTTGGCAACGGCCGAAGACGCCGATGCAGCAGGCTGGGACCCCGGCACAGGCTGGGGCCGACTCGACGCTGCAGCCGCCGTTCGCGCAGCGCTCGAGGACAGCGGGCAAGCCGACGACACCATCGACGATCAGACCCCCGAAGAAGCACCCTCTGGTGCGCCCCGGTCCGAGCAGGTTCTCCTGACGGAAGTCATGGTGGACCCCGACACGCATGGTGACGCCGTCGCCGAGTACGTCGAGATCTGGAACGACACCTCCGACGTGCTGCCGCTGGCCGACCTCGCCCTCCTCGATGCCTCCGGGAACGGCGGGTGGGTGTCGTCCGACCGATCCCTCGCGCCCGGCGAGGTCGGCGGCGTTCTCCACGCGCCCTGTCTCGATGCGGCGGGCGAAGTCCCGCGCGCGGGCGAGGTGCCCCCGGAGCGCTGCGCGGCGGCTCGCCCACGGGTCATCGAATCGCGCCACGTCAAGGACGTCGCTCGCATCGGCGTCCTGGCCACCCGTGGCGCGATTCCCGCTGCCCGTGGCGCGATTCGGGTCGGAATCGCGCCACGCCTCGCCGGCGGCCTTCGACGAGCGGGAGCCCGCCCGCCGACGCCGGAGCGCCGCGAGGGGAGGGGGCGGGCGACGCAGCCCGAAACCCGGGTGCGGAGGCAGGTCTGCCTCGACGACCCAAAAGGAAAGGGCCGCGTGGTTCGTTTTCCCACGCGGCCCAAAATGGCTCCCCAGACTGGACTCGAACCAGTGACACCCGGATTAACAGTCCGGTGCTCTAACCGACTGAGCTACTGGGGAAGAAGCTGGCTTTTCAGGCAGCAGCCGCTGTGACGGGGTCTCCCCCCAGCGACGCCGCCGCATCTAACCGCTTGTCGGGCCGCGTCAACGACTCTTGAGGGGGAGGTTGCTCGGTGGGGGATTCGGCAGGGACGAGGGGGTCCGCTCGATGAGGCTTGACGAATGATGGAGTCATCATATGAATGGGACATCATGTGAGGTGAGTGTGTCCGAGTCCCTTCCCATCGAGCCAGCTGCTGCCCGTGCGTTCTGGAGTCGCTCGGCACCGCGGTACGACCTGTCCATGTGGGTGCTGGGCTGGCCGCTGGGGCCGGCGGGCAGGCTGGCGGCGGAGGAGGGGAGGGGGGCGGGGGGGCCCCGGCGGCGGGTCCCGAGGTGGTCCGGGCGGTGCTGGCGGCGGACGGCCGGGCCAAGGTGGCGTTCGCGGGCGGGGCCGCGGTGGTCCTCGAGCCCTCCGGGGCGAGCTTCACGGCGGTCGGGGCGGGGCGGCCGCCGTGCCGGCAGCTCAGCGCCTTCGCCGTGCGGGAGTTCCGCGCCCGCCTGGCGGTGGCCCTGCGGTTCCGCAACGCCCACGTCGACGTGCCGTACTGGTGCCCCTGCCTCGAGGC
>CAJWOS010000103.1 GCA_913044235.1 uncultured Pseudomonadota bacterium | reverse complement strand
CTTGCGCGCCTATGCTACCTGGGGCACTTGGCGGTCATTTTGTTCTGGCTGCTCGATCGCAGTCCGGAACAGAGGGCAACCCACCGCCTTGTGGACGGTGTGGGGCAGAACCTGGGGCGCACCCGCTGGTTGCTGCGGCTGCCAGGCTCCAGCCGGGCGCTGGCCGCTTTCGACGCGGTGGTGTGGATGGGTCTGCTGGGGGGCCCTGCCGCCTGACGGCACTTGGGAAGAGACAAGCGCGGATTTTGCCTCGATGCGACCGGCGTTCTGCGAGCAGTGGGGTAGTGCAGAGGAGAGGTGCACATGGACTGGTCCAAGGCTGCGTGGTGGGTGTCGGGTGTCGTCGTGGCGTTGGGGCTCGGGGCGGTGGTGGTGCGTGCCAGCTTTGCGGGGAAGTATGAAGAGCCTGTCTACACGGTGGTCGATCGCACGAAAGCGTTCGAGGTGCGAGACTACGGTGCACGTCTGCTCGCGGAGGTCACCTTGTCGGAGAGTCGCGACGCAGGAGCCAACAATGGCTTTCGCATCTTGGCGGCCTACATCTTTTCGAGCGACACCCCTGAGGGCAGCCCCATCGGAATGACCGTTCCTGTGGGGCAGTACGAGACGGAGGGTGAGTGGCGCATGTGGTTCGCGATGCCTTCTCGCTACACGTCCGACAACCTTCCACCGCCGAACGATCCGCGCATCCGCATCCTTGAGCGCGGCCCCGAGCGGCTTGCCGTGCGCTCCATGTCGGGCCGGATGGACAAGGCAGACTTTTCCGAAGAAGCCGAACAGCTCGAGGCCGACGTGCGTGCCGCGGGACTGCTGCCCACCGGTCCGGCCACCTTGGCTGTGTACAACGGCCCGCTCACGCCCGGTCCGTTCCGACGCAACGAGGTGTTGCTGCCGATCGAGCGGTCGGCGTCGCCCTGATTGGCCTCCGGAGGCTCACTCCAGCTCGGCAGCCGCTTTCTTTGCCCATACGAACGCCACCACATCCCGCACCTGGGTTTCGCTGAATGCTCGTCCCCATGGGGCCATGGCGGTGCCGGGCGAGCCATGGGTGACCAGGTGGACCAGAGCGGCCGGTGGAAGCGGAGTGCGGTCGGGTCCCACGAGGGGCTGCGGCGGTGGGGTCATTCCGCCGGCGCGTGGGCCGTGGCCGCGGAGGTCGGTGCCATGGCAGTTTCCGCAGGACTTGTTGTAGACCTTTTCCCCTCGGTCGGTACGGGCCCCCTCCAGCACCTGGTCTGCGCCGGCAGTCCAAGTGTCGCCCAGGCTCTGCTTCAGCTCGGCATGCAGGGCGGCACGCCGGGCCGTATGGTCGACCGGTGGTGTCGGATCTGCGCAGGCCACGAGCAGCAGTGGTAGGGCAAAGCGAGTCATGTGGCGGGCCTATCTCGGTGATGTCGAGTAGGAAGGGAACCAGGAGGCTTCATGGCGGATGCGGTGGTCGGTCGGCATGCACCCACGCCCTCGGGACACCTGCACCTGGGCAATGCCCTGGCCTTTGGCGCGGCGTGGCTGAGTGTTCGCGGGCAAGGGGGGCGACTGCTGCTGCGGATCGAAGATCTGGATCGGGGGCGGTCGCGGCCGGAGATTGCAGAGAGTCAGCGGGCCGACCTCCAGTGGCTCGGGCTGTCCTGGGATGCCGAGACCGCGCCCCAGTCCACCCGCGAATATCCGCTGGACGGGCTGCCGGTGTATCTCTGCGACTGCTCGCGAAAGCAGCGTCTCGGAGGTGCGTGCGCCTGCCGAGCACAACCCGCCGCAGAGGGCACTTGGCGCTTCCGTTGCCCGCCAGGTTCCGTTTCGTTTGTGGACCGGGTGTGGGGACCGCAGCAGTATTCCCCGGGCAGTGATCCCATCGTGCGTCGGCGGAACGGCGAAGCGGCGTATCCCCTGGCAGTGGTGCTCGATGATGCACGTGATGGTGTGACCGAAGTGGTTCGCGGTGCCGATCTGCTCGAGGCCACGGCGGTTCAGGTTCGCCTGGCCGAAGCCCTTGGTCTGCCCCGCCCCACGTATCTGCATGTGCCGATGCTGTTGGGCGCCGATGGCCGCAAGTTGTCGAAGTCTCATGGGAGCACGGAGCTGCGTGCGCTTCGGCGTGCAGGCTGGACCGCCGACGATGTGTGGGCCACGCTGTTGCCCCTGTTGGGCCTCCACGTGGACTCCCTCAGCGCTGCGGTGTCGGCCTTCGATCCGGCGCGCGTGCCCCAGCGGTCGTTTACGATGGATGCGGCAGGCCGGGTGGTCGCTGGAGGCTGACGTACGCGGGCTCGGGTTTGGTGGACTTGGCCTCTGGGCGGTCTTCGGAGGCTGTCGGCTGGCATCCTGGCTTCTACTGGTGTAGGCACGCGCCATGACTCCTCTCTCCGACCTTCGAGACATCGTGATTGTGGGTGGCGGCCCGGCCGGTCTCACGACCGCGGCCTCGCTGGTGCGGCACGACCCGCGCTTGCGAGGTCGAATCGTGGTGGTGGAAAAAGCCCGGTATCCACGGGAAAAGCTGTGTGCTGGCGGCCTGGGCGACCGAGGCTGGAAGTGGCTTGAGCGGCTCGAGATCGAAGTGGATGTGCCGCAGGTGCTCATCGATGGTGTGAGTGTGTGCAGCCGTGAGGGACACCTGGTGTCGAAGCCGGGGCGCATCGGTCGGGTCATCCGGCGGATCGAGTTCGACCATGCCCTCATGGAGCGCGTGCGCGACCTTGGGGTTCGCATCGAGGATGGAGCTCGAGTGCGGGCTCTCCACGACCACGGAGACCATGTTCAGGTCGAGACTTCCCGTGGAGCGCTGCGGGCCTCGGTCGTGGTCGGTGCCGATGGGGTGGGCAGCATGGTGCGTCGCACCATGGGGCTGCATGCGGGTGCCTTCCGGGCCACGGTGCTCGAGGTCGATACCGCACCCACGCCGCACGACCTGCCGCGTGACCTCATTCACTTTGATGCCTCCGATCGCGACTATGCGGGGTACATCTGGGACTTTCCGAGCATGGTGGACGGCGAGCCGGTGGTGTGTCGCGGCATCTATGTGCTGCGCCCGCGGGAAGGCGCCGTGACCGACGTTCCGCCGGATGACTCAGTGGACGTGGAAGCCTTGCTCGCACGCTACCTCGCGGACCGGGGGCTCGACCTGTCTTCTGTGCGCCGCAAGCGCTTCGCCGAGCGGGGCTTCGTGCCGCGCGACCGGGTGGTCGATGGTCGGCGCATCCTTGTGGGCGAAGCGGCAGGCATCGACCCCATCAGTGGAGAAGGCATCGCCCAAGCCATCGAAGGTGGTGGGCGGGCCGGAGCGTTCCTGGCCGGGTGGGATGGCTCGCGCGATGGCCTGACCGCGTGGCAGTCCACCTTCGAGCGATCTCGGCTCGGCTGGGATCTCTGGGTGCGTAGCTCCGGTGTCTCGCTGTTCTACGGTGACTGGAGGCCTCGGTTGGAGCGGGCGTTTGCCCGTTCTCCGAAGCTGCTTGAGGCCGGAGCGTTGCACTGGGCGGGGCGGGTTCCTGGGCCGGGACTCCTCGTGCCGGGCGTCTGCAACGCGGCCATTGGGGCCGTGTCGGCGCCTCCCGCCACCGAACACTTGAGCCCGAACCGCGGCTGAGGCCAGCGCGCTGGCAGTGGACCGCTACGGGTCCGGGCGCTACACGCGAGCGCCTCGAACCCCTCTCGCGGAGCGTGGATGCCCTGGACCGTGCTCGACCTCTTCAGCGGTGGTGGTGGCATGAGCTTCGGCTTTCACGCCCACCACGGCTTCGAGGTGGTGGGGGCAGTCGATGCGGAAAACGGCAAGCCGAGCAGCCCAAAGGGCTCGCTTGGCTGCAACGCCACCTATGCTCTCAACATGGGCATCGAGCCGATGGCGCTCGACTTGTCAGCCGTCGAGTCGAGGGACATCGCCCAGGTGACACGCCGCACGCTGGGGTTCCGGCCGCTCGATGTGCTGAGTGCCTGTCCTCCGTGCACAGGTTTTTCGCGGGCCAATCCAAAGAACCATGTGGAGGATGACGCCCGGAACAGCTTGGTGGCGCGCATGGCTCACTGGATCGCCGCGCTCCGACCGCGGGTGGTGGTGATGGAAAACGCCCGCGAGCTCCTCAGGGGGCGCTTCGCCCACCACCATGCTTCTCTGCTCGACTCCATCTCCGCCGACTACAGCGTGCACAGCGCCGTGCATATGCTCAGCGACTACGGACTGCCGCAGAAGCGGGAGCGAGCACTCATCCTCGCCGTTCGCCGTCCGCTCGAGCTGCACACCCTCCAAGACCTCTGGGACGGGTGGTCACTCGATCCTTTCGCCCTCACGGTGCGCCACGCAATCGAGCACCTTCCAGCGGTGCCGGCGGGGACTGCGCACGCTTCAGACCGCTTCCACGTCTCGCCCGCCATGACCGAACCACTGGTGGAGCGCCTCCGGGCCACGCCCCACTCCGGTGGTTCCTGGCGCAATCTGCTCGACCATCCCGATGCAGATCGACTGCTCACACCCGCGATGAAGCGCTCTGCGGCCGCAGGAAAGCTGGGTTCGCATCCCGACGTGTATGGACGCATGGCATGGGACCAGCCCGCTGCCACCATCAAGCGCGAGTGCGGACATGTGGGCAACGGGCGCTACGCCCATCCGGAGCAGGACCGCCTGTGCACCGTGCGAGAGCTGGGTCTCCTCAATGGCTTCCCCAGCCACTATCAGTTCGGCGGTCAGAGCCTGTCGAACATGTATCGGCACATTGGTGATGCCGTACCACCGCTCATCTCGCACCAGCTCGCGTGGGTAGCAGCATGGATTCTGTCGGGTGCGCGTCCCTCGCTCGAGCAGTGCTTGCTGCCGGGCACGTCGTTGCGCTCGACTGACCTCCGGCCGCGGGGCCTGGCCACCGGGTGAGGGATGCGCCCCGCTCAGCCTGAAAACACGCCCAGATCGAGTGCTTCGCCATCGTTGAGGAACAGCTCGAGGGTCTTCTGCTGCTCTTGCCAGCCCTCTCCCGCCACATGGGTGTGTTCCTGCCAGAAGAGGGTCCAGGCACCGGGAAGGACCTCCTCCGCCAGAAGGGTGTCGCCGATCTGCTCCAAGTGCGTTCGCATCGGCTGGTAGCGAACGGCATTCTTTCGGTCGGGAATGCCCCCTTGTTCGACGTTGCGGTACAGAGAAAATTGGCTGAACCGCAGGCCGGGTTGCTCTTCGACTTGCAGCCGAACCGACGCTCGCTCCCCCCGAATTTCCACCGTGAGTGCATCCACCTCTGGCGGGATCACCGCGAGAAGGTCGTAGATGTGGTCCATTTCCCACAGACCGTCTATGGTCTGCATCCCGAGCTCGGCAGACTGGTTGGGACAAGAGCACTGCAGGTGCGGCGCTTCGCCTGTGCAGGGAGTCTTCCCGCAGAAGAAAGCACCGGCACATTGGTCACACATGAGGGTCACGTCGACCTGATGCCTGGGTGGAAGCTGGAGCTCGTGGAGTGCACCGTCGAGCGGAACCTCGAACGACTTGCGCTCAGAGTCCGACTTCCGCACAACGACGCTCGTGGTCTCACCAAAGTCGGTCACGCGGTAGTCTCCAGACTCCATCAAATCGATGTTTTCAGCCTCTATCACAGCGTCTTCGAGCGGTTGCCCGCTGGCATCCACGGCACGGACCGTGGCGGTCTGTCCGAGCGACACCACGAGCTCCGGTGCGCTGTCGGGATGGCGTTCCAGTTGGAGCATCTGGGGCCGGCGTGGCTCCGAACGCTTCATCCAGATCCGGGGTCGGGTGGTGCACCGAGCGTCGGGAAACTCCACGCTGCCGTCGGGGTCTGCGCGGATCCAGACGTCTCGCTCGCCCACATGGGGCATTCGGACCTGCACCAAGGCCGGTTCGCCATCCGCATCCTCGAACACCACGCGCAGTGGGCAGATTTCTCGCTCGCGCGTTCGGCGCTGTGCTTTTTCTCCCAGCGCCCCCACCTCGATCACGTAGGTGTCCTGGTCGGGCACGGTCTCTACGTGGAACCAGGAGCCAAAGGGGATCACGCGGCTGAGGAATATGCTGTATTCCGGACTGCAGCGGGCATCCGAAACGGTCAGACGACCTTCCTCATCGAGTGGATGCCACTGGTTCTTCGCTTCGCTCGGCAGGTGCAGCTCGGAGAGGTGCGCTTCCCCCTGCACAGGCTGTCCATCGGGTGTGCGGAACAGGAAGTGGACTTCACCACACCACTTTTCAACCGACGCGACCTTCTCGACCGAGGCGGCGATGCGCGTGGGAATCACGCGGACTGGACTGGTGTGCTCTCGCACCGTTCGGGTGAGCTCGTGGTTGGATGGCACGATGTCGAGGGCTTGACCGATGTAGAGACCGGCCAGCAGCAGACAGGTGAGCACCGCCAAGAGCGCTCCGCCTGCCATATATACGAGGGAGCGAAGCTCGCGGTCCATCGGTGTTCGGGAGGGCTCGGATGGCATCGTCGGCTCCTACCATGCCGACCGTACCAGCGGACTTCGATGGATTCCACCATGCGGACATCTTGGGACGAGTGGCCGCCGCCGTGTGGAATGAAGCCGGTGCCTGTTTCGGGCGCAGCGAGGGTGCCCTATTCCTCAATCTCGGCCACAATCACGTCGTTTCCACCTTGTCGATAGAGGCCCGTGCAGTCGGTCTTCAGATCTTCGACGGAGATTTCGGGACAGTTCCAGGTGGTGGAAATGGTGATCTCGTCGCCGATGCTGCAAGCGAAGCTGTACATCGGCATCGACGTGGGCAGGATGTAGAAGAACAGATCGCGCACATGGGCACTCGGGCCCTGGCCCCGCTCGAAAACGGCCGGGCTGAACAAGCAGTCCACCATGGTCTTCTTGAACGCAGTCTGGATTTCAACCAGTGAGATCAGGTGGTACAGCGGCATCACCTCGATGGAGCGTGTGGTGACCTGCTTCTGGATGGCGCGGGCCATGTCGGCTGCATCGTCGCACCGCGGCACATCGATGGTGAGGATGGAGTAGTTGTTGCGGAATCGGGGGTTGTTCATGCCCACGATAAGGCCGAAGCGCACGTATTTCCGCTCGGGGGGAAGGGCGTTGTAGAGCCGAAATGCCCAGGTGGCCAACAGTGCCGAGGTGAACTTGCAGCCGGCACGCTTCTTCAGCGCAGTGACCGAGTCCTTCATGAACTTGTGCCGCAAGATCTTCTGTTCTTTCTGGTCTTCGAGCTGGGGCAGGGGGTCGTGGGTCAGCCAACGCGCGGTCATCTGTGCCAGCGTGTAGAGCATCAGCCCCTCGGCCACAACCGGGATGTAGCGGTCACGGATCAGCCAGCGGCTGTCGAAGGGGACCGACTCGATGGCCGGCGTGAGGGTCTCATTGAACATCCGCACACCATCCCAGATGGTGTGGTCGAACAGAGCCCCCACGAGCTCGCGCTTGTCGTGGAAGCGGTAGACCAGCTCCCGCTTTCGATGGTCGGAGAGTCGAAAGAACTCATGGTCCTGGTCGGTCTCCTGCAGCACATCTGCTGGCGTGTAGTCGTCGTAGAAGACGTACTTGCGTGCCGCCAGGTCGACGCCGCGGCGGTAGGTGCTGCGCGGGTCTTCCATGTCGCGCGCGATGTTCTGTTGGATGATTGTCTTGGCTTCGGTGTACGGGATGCCACCGTCGAGGGTGAGGTGAAACCCAGCCCACGCACGAGTGTCTTCCTCGATGCACCACTTCAGCATGTGCAGGTCGCTGCCTTGGATGCTGTCGCGAGACAGCACCATCACCCAGAGGCGTGCCAGCGCGAGCAAGAGCATCGGAAGCACAACAAACGCGGCGAGCAGAGACACAGCGATGGTCACGGGTCGGCCTCGAACAAGGGCTGCGCAAAACTACAATGCTGCCTCTCGCTCCACCACGAGGTTTGGGGCACAGGTTGGTCCCGTCTTGGTCACTGAAGTGTCTCTGAAGGGGGGCTACTCGGCCAAACGGAACCGGAGGTTGGGGCCGAGCCATGCGGCAGCGTCGGTTGTGGTCTCGACCACGTATATGGGGAAAGCAAGCTGGTTGCCGTCGATATGGCGGCCCTCTACAAAGCCGATGGCGGTGTCGATTTCCGTCTGGGCATAGTACACGTAGTAGTCGGGCGACCACTCGTAGGCTTCCACGCCGATGATGTAGTCGCCAGGGGGCAAGAGGGTGGGTTCGCAACCCACAAAGCGGAAGCCGCCCTCCCAGTCGGTGATGTAGCCCTCCGGCACCTCTCCAGTGACCAGCAGCGACTGGGTTGCAACATCCCAGATGCCCACGGTGGCGCTGTGGTAGAGCCCGTCGTCGAAGAGGTCGAACAGGCCCAGGTCGGTGACCTCGATGAACTGGTCGGTCTCGAAGCGCCAACCGACCGTGTAGTTGCCGTAGTAGTCGTAGGTGTAGCTGCCCGTGATGGTGATGGCCGGACCGGGTGGCTCGGGCGGTTCCTCGTCGCGGAGAGCCGCTGCGAAGCGCTCTCCGAGGATCCGTTGTCCAAAGCCGTTGTAGTGCCAACCGTCCCACGGGAAGCGCGCCACATCTTCGGTGGAGAAGGTCGAGACGGTCGGGTCGGCGGCAGCGACCGCTTCGATGGCCGTGTTGACCGTGTCGCGCCATCCGCACAAGCCTCGACAGTCGATCTGGGCTGCGACAAAGGGCAGGTCGGGCTCACCCACATCGGTGCGGACCCGCTCGATGAAGTGCGTGAGGTTGTCCTCGTAGGCATCCGCCCAGACGTCGTAGCTGGCGTCGGCCTCTCCCTGCATCCAGATCATGCCCTTGATCTTGGGCTCGACTCCGGATGCGCGCAGCTCCGCGAGTGCGGTCTCGACGGTCTCGGAAAACACGCGGTAGCCGTCGCCGATAGTGGGGTCGGACGGGTCTTCCCCAGGGTGCCAGAACACGGCCAGATCGGTTCCCCCCACCGCATGTTTGATCAGGTACACCGGGGCTTCGGAGGCGTCGGCCATGGTGCGGCCGAAGGTGACTTCCGGACCGAAGTAAGTGCCGTAGCCCGAGGTGTAGGTGCTGCTGGGCTGGAGGCCTCGCCACGCGGGCACGTCGGCCCAGTAGATGAAGACGTCGGGCTGCTCAGTGCGCAGGTCTGGTGCGAGGGTCTCGGCAGGGCCCACGCCCACCATGTTCGACTGGCCCCCCAGCAGGTACACATCGACCGTGGGAGGACCCGGCTCCGTGGTGTCGCCGGTGTCGTCCGGTTCGGTGGTGCCGTCGGAGTCGTCGGCGTCACCCGAGTCATCGGAACCATCGGTGTCGTCGGTGTCGTCGGTGTCGTCGGTGTCGTCTGGAACAGTGGCTGCTGCGGCTGTGTCCTCGATGCTGATGCACTGGTCCCCATCGAGCATGGTGCCCGGGCCACAGGTGATTTCCTTGGTGTCCACGGCGGCGGTGCAGCCCGTGCACATGAGCAGGGTCCAGCGAAAGCGAAACATTGAGAGCTCCGGAAGGGATCAGGTGAGACCGTTGAGGGTGCCTGAGGCGTCGATGAGGTTGCCCGACCGGCTCTGGAAGTGGGGAATCCCCACATGGTCCACCGACAGCCCCATCGCCTGTGCCACGCTCACCAGCATTTTCTGGTGGGGCAAGCCACCGAGGGGGACTTCGCCATCGGGATGAATGGAGGGATGGACCGTGACCGGCGCGGGTGTGGTGTGTGGCCAGTGATGGTAGCGACCCGTCTGGAACGCCCAGCTCCCGCCGATCAAGACCGGCAGGTAGTGTTGGTAGCCGTGCCAGGAGTTGCCGAGCTCTGAGCCCCACACCACGAGTGTGTGGTCGAGCAGGGAGCCTCCTGCAGGGTCGGGTGTGGCGGCCAGCAGGTCGACGAGCCGAGCCACCTGTGCGGTGTGCGTGGTGAGATAGTTGGCCATCGCGGTGCCTTTCGCAGGGTCGTCGAAGACGCCGTGGGCGATGCCCTTGTGGACGTCATCAGCGATCGTTTCGCCACCGAAGTCTGCAGTGGGGAGCTCGCCGAGCGATAGGGAGATGACCCGCGTGAGATCGCAGGCGAAGGCGGCGGCGATGAGGTCGCTCATGGCGTCGAAGCGGTCGTCGAAGGCCGATGGAGTGGCCACCCGCTCCGGAACGATGGGACACGAGAGGTCGGCCAGTCCGGCGATGCGGGTGGACAGACCCGTGAGATGGCGGGCCTCGCTGTTGAGCCGCGCCTGGCCGTGCGCACCCAAGCGGGCGCCGAGGATGTCGAGCTCGTTGACCGCGGCGGCGATGGCGTCTTGCTGTCGAAGCACGAGGGGGTCGGGGCTCGATGACAAGCCGAACAGCCGGGTCCAGGCGGCTTCAGGAGTGTTGGCCACAGGAAGTCGGGCACCGCTGGCGGCGTAGCTGACCGGGCGTCCGACTTCGCCTGGACCGTCGACGGACAGCTCTAAGCTGGGCAGGCGGTCTGGACGCGCGATGGCGGCAGCGACGAGCTGGTCGATCGAGGCCGACGTGGAGCGGGAGTCGGAGCCGCTGAAATCGGCCCAGTTGCCGGTCCAGGCATGAATGAAGCCGCGGTCGTGCCGGTTGCCACCGCCGTCGGACTCTGCGGTGAGCAGGGTGAGCCCATCGAGGGCCACGAGGTGCTGGCGGTGCCGGTACAGCGGAGCGAGGCCGGCACTCCAGTCGGCCTCAGGCAGCGTGGTGAGGTCGAGCTGGAAGGGATCGGAATCGGTGGCACCGTCGGGGCGGAGCTTCCAGGTTTCGGCGTTCCAGCCGTGACAGTGCGAGATCAGCAAGAGTCGCTTGGGGGCGCCCGAAGACTGGGCACGCGCCACGCGAGGACCGGCGAGGGCGAGGCCCGCTCCGGCCTGCAACACCGAGCGACGGGACAAGGGCTTCATGGGCTCACCTCCGCCACTTCGAGGGTGCGGAAGATGTGGCTTACCGCGATGTCTTCGATGAGGGTGGGGATGTGGTCGTTGGACTGGAAGGCATCCAAGACCGGGGTGATGCGGGGATCGAATGCATCCCAGTCGATGCCGGTGGCGGTGCGCACCGTGTGCAGCGCGTAGCAGCGACGCGCTTCGTCGCTGCTGGCGATGGCGGCGCCGAGTGCAGCCGCGCCGTCGATGGGGATGAGGGTGCCATCCAGACGAACTTCCACAGAGGTGTCGACCGGCAGACCGTTGTCGGTGTCGCGCCAGGCTCCGAGCGCATCGTACGACTCGAAGGCAAACCCGAGGGGGTTGATCCGGTCGTGGCAGGCCGCGCAGGTCGCGGATGCCGTGGCTTGTTCGGTGCGGCTGCGGTTGGTGCTCTCAACGTCGGTGAGATCGGGTGGCAGCGCGCCCTCTGCGCCTTCCGGTGGCAGGCCGAGGTCCATGCAGAGCACCCGCTCGAGAATGTTGACACCTCGCGGAATGGGGCCTGGATGCACCGGGTAGGCACCGACGGCCATGACGGCTGGCGAGGACAGGATGCCCGCACGTTCGGTGCCCGTGTGGCGGACCCGCTCCATGCGGTGCACCCCGGCAGCGGGAGAAGACGCGAAAACATAGGTGTAGGGCCAGGAGACCGTTTCGGCCTCTTCGTCCACCGTGACGTCGCCGAAGACAGGCTCGCTAACGCTGGCGCGGTACCCGACGTCGGTGGTGAGCAGCTCGGTGAAGGTGCCGGGACCCTCGAAGATGCGGTCGATGACCGTCAGACTGAGGTCGGCGTAGAGCGCGTGCCGAAGGGGACCCACGACGCCCGGCCACTCGAGGTCGCAGTCGGCCGCACTGCTGGTGGGCACGGGCGAGAGTCCAAACCGCGCAGCGTGCGCCTCACGGCTGGGCGAAATGGTGAGCACTGCATCGGTGCCCAGCCAGGCGTGATGAAAGCGGGCCGTGGTCTCCCGCGCGCGGTCGTCGGCCAGCATCCGACGCACCTGTGCACGCACCTGCGCTTCGGTCTCGAGCTCGCCCGAGTCTGCAGCCCGGAAGAGTTCGGAGTCGGGCATCGTGTCCCAGAGGGCGTACGACAGGCGGCTTGCCAGCTCGAGGGCGGTGAGCGTGCGATGGGTTCCGGTGTCGGAGTCGGATTTCCCGGCTTCGATGCGGTGGGTGAAGCGCGGAGAGAGCAAGATGGCGGAGACCGAAATGACGATGGCTTCTTCGATGTTGCCGACAGCGCGCTGCGACTGCCATAGGGCATCAAGCCGCTCGCGTTCCTCGTCGTCGATGGGCCGGCGCCAAGCGCGGCTTGCGAAGCGCTGGATGCTGTTCCAGGCACAGGCTTCGCGGTCGGTGTCGCTGAGGTCGCTCGGGTCGTCGCATGACCAGAACGCGCTCGACACGAGCGCATAGGGCGCGAAGTGAAGCGTGGCCTGTTGCCAGGCCTCCACGCCATAGGCTGTGGGTTCCTGGCCATCGAGCATGCCGTCGAAGCCGTGGACGCCGGCTTCCGCGGGAAGCTCCACTGGCCAGACCGGGGGCTGGACCGCGGGGGAGAACACACCCCCAAGGCTGTCGGCCGGAGACGAGAATCGCTCGGCGATGTCCGGTGGATCTGGCCAGTCACTGGCGTTGGATGGAAAGCCAAACAAGTCGCGGATGGTGTTGTTCCGCTCGGTGGGGGTGAGTGCCATCGGTGCGTCGGTGGGGACGCTTTCCACTGGCGTGGCCTCGTTGTTGGTGGTCTTCGCCGCGGGGTCGTCGCGACAGGCCATGAACACCAGAGCCATGCCGCATCGGTACAGAATCGTGCAGGGAACGCGCAGGTACGGTCTGGATCTGGCTCGGACCGGGGCCATCAGGGCTCCTGTATTGTGGAACGTTGTGCGAAAGTGCTGGCTCAAAGGTGGCTCGAGGCGACACGCGGCTCAGGGAACGGAAAGCGTGGGTCTCGGGGCACCGAACGACCGTACCACCCGACCGGGACAGCTCCCGGTCAGTTGATTGTCTCGCAGCGTGACCGACCCGCGGACCACCGTGGCGAGGTAGCCGTCTGCGGCCTGAAGGAAGCGCTTCCCACCCGCGGGAAGATCACTGTGGAGAGTGGGCCGCTTCAGGCGCAACTGGTCGAAGTCGAGCACGTTGAGGTCGGCCCGAAGACCCGGTGCCAGTCGGCCGCGGTCGTGCAGTCCGAGGAAGCGTGCGGGCTCGGCGGTGAGCTTGCGGACGAGCCAGGGAAGGGGCAGCCGGCCCTGGGGGCGGTCGCGCCCCCACCACGAGAGGAGGGTGGTGGGAAAGGATGCGTCGCAGACGGTGCCCACGTGGGCGCCACCATCGGACAAGCCGGACAGAGCCAGAGGGTGTGTGAGCATCTGCCGCACGACATCGAGGTTCATTCCCATGTAGTTGAACAGGGCGAAGTAGATCAGCGCTTCGCCATCGTCTTCGAGCAGGGCGTCGAGCAGCGCTGCGAGCGCGCCTGAGCCCGACATCATGGCCCGCATGGCGAGGCTGTCGTTGGCGGAGGGCTCGTAGACGGGGGGATCCACCAGGGGAAACATCAAGAAGGCGGCTTCGTGGATGCGCTCGAGCAGTGCATCGACCAGTGGGGGCACTGAGCTGCCGTCACCGGCCAGCTTGTCGGGGCGTTCCTGCAGCAGCTGCGCGCGGACCTCGGGACGTCGAAGGTGGGCCACCTGCTCGGAGAGCGGCAGATGGGCGACCTTTTTGTAGGTGGGATGACCGATGAAGGGATGGAAGGTGGCGCTGAGGCCGAGCAGCACGCCGATGGGGCGGGGGGCCACTTGCATCCGCATCGGCAGTCCCGCCGCGTGGGCCTGCTCAATGCGCTCCACCACCCGCTCCCACTGGCCGGGGTCGCGCACCCGCTGGATGAGCGACACCGACATCGGGTGTCCGCCCGCCGCGCGGGCCATGGCTTCATAGACGTCGAATTCGCGGTCGAAGGGCTCGGGGCCGTCGGCGATGTTGAAGTCGGAGACTCCCTGGATCACACCGTGGGTGTGTTGTCCGACCACCGCTGCGAGTGTGGTGAGCTCGGCTTCATTGGCCTCGCTGGCCGGCGTGGGCTGACCATCGTTGTTGCGGTGGTTGTCGGAGCGGCCGGTCGAGAATCCCACCGCGCCGGCAGTCAGAGCAGCGTCGAGAAGACGGGCCATCTCGGCTCGGTCGGCATCGGTAGCGGGCTGGTCGGCGACGGCGCGCTCGCCCATCACATACACCCGCAAGGCATCGTGGGGCACATGGGCGCAGAGATCCATGGTGTGGGGCAGCTGGTCCACCACGTCCATGTATTCGGAAAAGGACTCCCACCCCCATGGCAGCCCTTCAGCAAGGGCGGCTCCTGGGATGTCTTCCACCCCTTCCATCAGAGCAATCAGGCGGTCGTGGTCGGTGGGGCGAACGGGGGCAAAGCCGACGCCACAGGAGCCCATGGCCGTGGTGGTGACCCCGTGGTTGGAAGACGGAGCGAGGTTGCGGTCCCAGGTGGCTTGGCCGTCGTAGTGGCTGTGGATGTCGATGAATCCAGGGGTCACGACTGCGCCGTCCGCATCGATGGTGTGCCGCGCAGCACCTTGCAGCCGCCCCATGGCCACGATCCGGCCCTCTCGAATGGCGATGTCGGCGCGGTAGGCCGGTCGGCCGGACCCATCGAATACCATGCCGCCGTTGATGCGTAGATCCCAGGCCATGCTCGCTCCGGATGCAGTCTTGATGGGAGGTTTGGTGGGGGGCTACAGCGCGCAGCCGCCCTCGTGGACGCCCCAGACCGTATCGCCAATGGCATTGTCGAGGCAGGCGCTCGAGTTGACCAGGATGTCTTGCAGGCCGTCCTGGTTGGGGTCTGCGGGCAGCCAGCCGGGGATTTCGGGTGCGCACTGGCGCTCGGCCCCCACGCGGTGGAAGGTGCCGTCGCCGTATGCTTCGGGAAGCAGCCAGTCGTCGGGCATGGACGAAAACATGGTGTCTGCGGAGCGGTGCACGAGCCAGCGAGCGGTGCCCACATCGTCGTCTTCACAAGGGCTGCGGAGAACGACTAGCTCGAGCCGTCCGTCGGCTTCCATGTCGAGGAGCTGGTAGCGTGGGCGGGCGTCGGGACAGCTCAGGTCGCCTGCGACTGCCGAAAAGGCGTTCAGGCCGTAGCCGGTGGGCAGCGTCCAGGTGGTGGGGGCACTGGCGAATCCGGTCGCAGAGCCGGCATGCACCCGCCACTCGGTGGTGCCGACCACGGTCTCGTCGCAGTCTCGCCAGGTGACCACGGCATCGAGGAAGGTGTCGCCATCCAGGTCGACGGCACTCCAGCGAGGGATGCCATCGCTGCAGGAGCCCCCGTGTCCCGGTGCGCTGAAGGTGCCTGTGGCGTACGAACCAGGCAACGTGAAGGATGTGGGTATGTTGGAGAAGCCCGTGCCGGTGTTTTCGTGCACCGACCAGTGCGTGATTCCAGGGTCGTCGTCTTCGCAGGGTGTCGCCGTTATCACAAGGTCGAATTCGCCGTCATTGTCAAGGTCGAGCAGCGAGTAGCCGGGCCGTCCGGTGGCGCAGTCGGGCTGGCTGTCGAAGGCATCGAGGGTGCCTTCCGGGTAGCCGGACGGCAGGGAGAGCGCGGACTCGTCGGCGAAGCCGGTGCCGGTGTTGGCAAACACCCGCCACTGTGTGGTTCCGATGACCGATGCGTCTTCGCAGCTCTGGGTGAAGACGATGTCGGGACGGGCATCTCCGGTGATATCGCGCAGCGCCCACCGGGGCTGATTGTTTCCGGTACAGCCGGGGAGGTTGCCGGGCCGCTGGAGCAGCCCGGCGGGAATCTCGGTGGGGAGGGTCCACTCGATGCCATCGCCAAAGCCGGTGTCGCTGGCTTCGTGCACGGTCCAGGTGGTGAGGCCGGGATCCACATCGCCACATGGGCTGCGGACCACCACGATGTCGCTGCGGCCATCACCCGTGATGTCGGCGAACGTCCAGCGGGGGCGGTCTCCATCGCAGTCGCCGGCGTTTCCGGCAGCCGCGAATGTACGGACTCCGTAGCCCTCGGGCAGCGTGAGCTCGGTGAGTGCGCTGCCCTTTTCTCCAAGGTGCAACACGAAGAAGGCATCGATGGAAGCCGACCATTCGGTCTCATAGCGTTCAATCTCGTGCCGCAGTTTGCGCCCGGCAGAAAAGGCGGGCGCTAGTCCGCTACACGTTTCATGTGTCAATGCACCCACCACCCACACGTCTATCCCAGCCTCCGTTGCGGGGTTGTGAATTGTTTGCGCTTCGCGAAT
>CAJWOS010000102.1 GCA_913044235.1 uncultured Pseudomonadota bacterium | reverse complement strand
CGCGACACGCTGGCACTGGCGCGGGCGCGGGGGGCCTCGCTTCTGGTGAGTTCGAGCGCGCGCACACCCGCCTGCGCGCTCGATGCCTTTGCCGCGCAGCGGGAGGTGCCGATGCAGCTCTATCGCTGGCGGCGCGACGATCCGGACAATCCCTATCTGGGCTTTCTGGCGCTCGCCGACGAGGTGATCGTGACCGCCGACAGCATCTCCATGCTGGCCGAGGACGCCATCAAGGCTGCCGATGCCTACATGGCCTTTTTCGCAGAGTTCCCCAAGTCGAAAAAGGCCGATATCGCGCTCAACAACGCTGCCGCCTACTACAACCAGGAAGGCAAAGTGGCGAAGTCGATGGAGGCGCGCTCCGCCCTCATCGAGAACTTCCCGAGCTCGAAGTACTACAAAGACCAGCTGGCATTCATCGGCTACGACTACGAGACCATCGCTGACTTCGGCACCTCGGCCATGTGGTACGAGAAGCTCTACACCACCGATGCCGACCACGAGAAGGCAAAGGATGCCCTCTACTCCGCCGCTCTGTTCCGACAGGCGCAAGGCGACAATGCGAAAGCCATCGAGAACTACCAGAAGTTCCGAGCCAGCTACGCAGACGACGACCGCTCGGTCGGCATCCCAATCGACATCGCGAAGCTCTATGCAGAGAGTGGAGACAGCCAGAAGGCTGCCGATCAGTACTACCAGTTCTTCACCAACCCACCGGCAGGCTCGAATGCCGACCAGGTCTACTTCGCCCGCCTGGAGTACGGACTCGCACTCGAAAAGATGGGCAACCAGAAGCAGGCCGACAAGCACTGGGCCGCGACCCTCGAGTCGTACTCGAAGGACCTCGAAGCCGGCACAGAGATGAAGATTGCGGTGGCCTTCATCGCACAGATCAAGTTCAAGCAGGCCGACGACACCTTCACTCAGTACATGGCACTCAAAATCTCCGGCCCCGGTCGGAAGATGAGCGAGAAGCGCACAAACACCGTGTTGAAGGACCAGCTTGTCTCAAAGGCAAAGGCCTTGGGAGAAGTCGAGGCCAAGTACATTGAGATCGTGAAGATGGGCGCCGGTGAGTGGGGTCTCGCGGCCCTGGTTCAGGCCGGCAAGGCCTACGAAGACATGGCCAACAGCCTCGTCAACTCCTTCATCCCCAGCTACCTCACCGAAGACCAGGTCGACCTGTACAAGATGGGCCTGGAAGACAAGGCATACGTGCAGACCGAAAAGGCAGTCAACACGTACGCTCAGGCACTCGGTGAGGCCTACAAGTACAACGTCTACGACGACAACACGGCATTTGCGACTCGGCGTCTGGGAGAGCTTCGTCCTGAGGACTTCCCTGTCCTCATCGAAGAGCTCGACCTGCCACGATTCACCGCTCGGAGCAGCGTGCAACGCAGCTTCATCGACGCGTCTGAATAAGCCTCGCCCAGAGCATTTAGGAGATTCTCGTGAACATCCGTCACATCATGCTCCTCGCATCCCTGGCGAGCCCTGCTTTGCTCGTTGGTTGCGGTGAGAAGAAGCCCGCCAGTTCCGCCGATGGCGAAGTCCTCTCTCCCAAGAGGGCCTTCGACAACGGTGTGGTGATCCTGAACACACCCGACAAGGAAGGAAAGATCGACTACGCCGGTGCGTACGCCTCCTTCCAGACGGCCATCCAAGGCCGACCAGACTTCGCTCGGGCACACTTCAATGCCGGTTGGGTGGCTGAAGCGCAGGGCAAGCTGGCGAAGGCTGCTGAGCACTACGGCAAGGCCAGCCAACTCAAGCCCGACAACAAGAACTTCCTGTTCGCCCACGGCGACCTCCTGTCGCGCAGCGGCAAGGGTGACCAGGCAGTCGCGCTGTACCGAGCGTATGTTGAGAAGGCGCCTGAAGACCTCGAAGCACGCAACGCACTTATGGAAGCGCTCACCGCCGGCGACTACTACGACGATGCGATCAGCGAGGCGAAGACCATCCTGATGTCCGATGCGAAAAACGTCGGCGCGTATCGGAACCTCTCGCGGCTGTACTTCTCTAAGGGTGAGTACAAGATGAGCCAGCTCTGTGCCGAAAAGGCCAAGGAGCTCGCAGCGGGCGATGCCGGTATTTACAACAACATCGGTGTGACCTACCTCGTGATGGACAACGAAGCGTCGGCCATCGGCGAGTTCAAGACTGCCATCCAGCTGGACCCAGACAACCTCGAGGCGAACCTGAACCTCGGTCTCGTCGCCCTGAACTCAGGCGACTACGAGCTCGCCAAGTCCAGCTTCGAAGCCGCACTCTCTGGAACACCCGGTAGCGTCGAGTCCAAGCTCGGGCTCGCCGTCGCACAACGGGGCCTCAAGGACTACGGCGATGCAGAGCGGCTGTACGATGAAGTCATCGACGCCGACCCTGGGAATCAGAAGGCGTACTTCAACGCGTCGGACCTTCAGGCGAAGTACACGAAGAACTTCAAAAGGGCTGAGAAGATCCTGCAGGACTACGTCAACAAGAACAACGGCGATGGCTCCATCGGGCCCGACCACATCGTGTTCGCCAAGATCAGCAAGATCAAGGAATACCAGGAGCTCGAGCGCCAGCGGATCGAAGCTGAGAAGCGACGGGAGGCCGAAGAGAAGGCTCGCCTCGAGCGCGCCAAGAAGCTCATGGACGACCTGAAGGCTCGCGTCAAGGGGCTGCAGGGTCTTGTGGATACGAACAGTGGCTGCGAAGACTTCATGATGGGCATCGGTGACGAGGCCGGTATGGTTATTGAGCAGGCCAATATGGTCATCGAGGCCGAAGAATACGACATGGCCGGCGACGTCCTCACCTTCGTGGAGCAGATCCAGCCCATGGCTGAAGAGATCGCCGCCACTTGTGGTGGTGGTGGTGCAGCGCCGCCCGCCGAAGCCGGCGGAGAAGCCCCTCCGGCTGAAGCCGCACCGGCTGAAGCCGCACCGGCTGAAGGCGGCTGATCGTCCAGACACCTTCTCGTGCTTCTGCGCCCCGCTTCATGCGGGGCGTCTTAGTTCTTGCCCCTTTCAGCCGCCAACGAAGACAGGTGCCTTCACCCAAGCGGAGGGGCTTGGCACAACCCCTGCGCCACGCTTTCCGCCAACGATCGAAGTTTGCGACAAAAAGTGGGAACCCTCGCCGCCCGGGCGTGTCGTACCGGATGAACCGGACGAAATCCCGGAGCTACAGATGCAAAAGATACAGCCATCCCACAGAGGGATCCAGGTCGTCAGGATTCCGCCATTGACGTCACACGTCGGGTCGGTCACCATGGGGGTGCGGCGGTCGAACACCACAACACGGGTACCGGTGTTCCCGATACACCTACGAAGACTCGGCGATCAAGTGCCATCGACTTCTCGCGCAGGAGGCCTCGCGATCTCGTTTTGTTTACGGTTTCCTTGCACCTTGCCGAATGCGCCCACTCGACTTCGTCTGAACCGCGCAAACTTTTCAGTCTCAGCCATTTTCTGCACCGGCATCGGCTTTTCAAAATCCCCGCCTGCCAGTATAGTTCCGCCATCTGCTCGGTGACCCGGTCACCGCTGACTCGTCTCAGAATCCCAAGAGGTTTTGATGAATCGCATCCCCCGCCTCAGTCGTGCCTTCGCTGCCACCGCTCTCCTCGCACTCCCAACCTTCGCATTCGCCCAGGATGAAGAGCGGACCGTGAAGTACAAAGAGCGTACCGAAATTGACTTCGAAGGACTCGACGTCTCCGGTGAGCTGGTCAAGCCTCAGGGCGCCCTCCTGTTGGACCGCAAGCGTGCGTCGTTCAACCCCCTCATCCGGCTTCGTACTGACTTCAACCAGGAAATGGCTGAGTCGGTCGACGAGATCAAATAGCCGACTTCACCGTCGTTTCCGCGCTTTGCGCTTTCCATCTGATGCCCGCACGCCATGCGTCGTGGTCATGTTCTGCTTCGCCAAGCTTTGGGTGAAAGCAACAGAGAGGACTCCATGGGGAACTCCCAACAGATTGTCCTGACCTTCGAGGTCTACGACGGTGAAGCCTTCGTCACGCGACGAGAGCTTTCCGCCGAGAGTGTCACCATCGGTCGCGGCGCTGCCGCGATGCTCCAGGTCGACCATGAATCCCTTGCCGAACTTCACGCGGTCATCAACGTGAACGACGACGGTTCTGTCGTTCTGCTCGACCTCGGAAGCCCCGGTGGAACCTCGGTGAACGGCGAGGCTGTGAGCAACACGCCACTCCGGACCGGCGACACGATCAACGTGGGCGCCATCACCGTAAAGATCCAGATCACTGACGAAGGCGCCTTTGCCGAAGAGGAAGCCACGCAGCTCGCAGCATCGCCTCTCGCAGCGCCCAGTGAGCCTGCGCCGCTCGAGACCACCAACGACAACGACACCGACAACGGCACGCACGAGGAGGTCGAAACCGACCTCTCCGAGGATGTGCTTGCGTTCGTTATGCGGTCCGGCACCGCATCTGGCGACGCCGGTGTCGACCGACGCCGTCCCACGGTGCTTGAGGTTGCTGAGGTCTGGTCCGACATCGTGATGGACGTCAAGCACTTCCCTCGCAACGGCGGCGGCATCTCCGCCGGAACCTCGACCGGCTACCGATGGCGGTTCATTGGACTCCCTATTGCCTGGGTTCCCGCAGCGTTTTCGAAGATTGCTTGGGTCTTCGGTCCCACGATCTCCGAGTCGTCCGAAGAGTGGCGCAACGACTTCTATGTGCCGAACGATGCGCTTCCGAACAACGACTACAACCTCTTCGAGTGGAAGGGCAGCAACTACGTCTGCAACATCTCCGATAAGTGGACGGGTTTCGTCGACATCGGTGAAGACCGCCACTCCTTCCAGGAGCTGATCGAGTCCGGCAAGGCACGCCCAGCCGGCGACGGCCAGTACGAGATCGACATCGAAGACGGGACTCGGATGGTTGCCGACCTCGGCAGCGTGATCTTCTTCAGCCAGATGGTGCATCCGGGCAAGAAGGTTGTCGCGGGCGTGGCCTCCGACCTCGACTACCCGTTCCTTGGAATCATGTCATTCATGGGCATGGTGTTCCTGATGTTGCTCGTGATCCTCGCCACCAGCGACCCGGCACCCGACACCGGAGTGGTGGAGATTCCTGACCGCTTCGTCGACCTCATGATCGACAAGCCCGAGCCGGAAGAGCCGAAGGACAACAAGCCCGAAGCAAACCCCGATGCCGGTGAAGGTGCAAAGGCGAAGAAGGAAGAAGGCAAGGTCGGAAAGAAAAAGGCCAAGATGAAGAAGGCTAAGGGCAACAAGGTCGAAATGCAGAAGAAGCAGGTCGACAAGGAAATCGCGGAAAATGCCGGTGTCCTTGGTGCTCTTCGTGATGGTGCGGAGCTTGACGGCGTCTTCGGCTCATCCAACGTCAACGCAGACCTTGCGGGTGGTGTTGGCGGTCTCATCGGTGCCAAGGGCATCCAGGTTGGCTCCGGCGGTCTCGGCTCTCGCGGCTCCGGTCTCGGCGGCGGCGGCTCCGCCGATGGTCTCGGCGGCCTCGGCACCAAGGGACGCGGCTCCGGTCGCTCGGGCTACGGTTCCGGCGGTGGCAACTTCGGCAAGAAGGGCACCGGTGGGCTGGGCAAGATTGGCGGTGACCCGATCATTCTCGGTGCCCTCGACAAGTCCTTGATCGACGCAGTCATCAAGCGACACATGAACCAGATTCGGTATTGCTACCAGCGCGAGCTGACCAAGAACCCCAACCTTGGTGGCAAGATCACGGTGAAGTTCGTCATCGCGAAGGACGGCACGGTCTCCAAGGCCTCCATCAAGTCGTCCACGATGGGAAGCAAGTCCGTTGAGGGGTGCATCACCAATCGCTTCATGCGATTCAAGTTCCCCGAGCCCAAGGGCGGCGGTATCGTCATCGTTTCCTACCCGTTCATCTTCGCCCCGGGATGACACCAGCGCCCCAAGCGTGATACTCGTCCGGCCTCCGTGGTTACCATGGGGGCCGATGTGCAGGATCGTTCTGTCCCTGGTCCCCGCGGTACATCAAGCTGGCATCCTCCCCCCCGCTGGCTGATACACAACCCCAAGGTTTTCGAGAGCTCGATGAAGTCCACGCATGCACTGCTCGCCTTCAGCCTTTTGGCACCGGTCTTCGCACCGTCGTCGGCTTCCGCCCAGGATGACTACGACGACCTGGACGCCCCTAGCTCTCAAAAGAAGCCGAAAAAGCAGCGCGAGATGCGGCGACCCGAAGTTCGGGAAATCGTGCGCGGCTTTTACGCAAAGTCCAACGTAGGGGGCTCGCTTTACCTCCTCGACTTTGCCGGGGTCGTCTTCCCAGGAACCAATGTTGGTTTGTCTCTGGGCCAGGACATCGTGGACCAAGAGCGCTTTAGCGCTGCCTACGAGTTTGGCTTCAACCAGGGCATTCACAACGGCTGCTCTTTCGAAGAGCAGGTCGAAGGCTGTGCTGGCGCTGCAGGTCCGGGTCCCTTCATTCAAGGAGACCTCCGCACCTACACCATCCAGGCTCTCCTCGAAGGCTCGTTCTACCCTACCCGCCGAATCGGACTCGGTTTCCGGGCCGGGGGTGGTGTGCTGTTCAGCCCCCTGCTCATGGACGAAGCCTACTACACTCAGGAAGTCGTCACCGATACTTGGGGCGGCGTGAGCGGTGACTACCACAGCACGCCACATCCGCTGGTCATGGGTGGCCCAACCATTGAGTATTACACGAAGCTCAGCCACTTTTCCGTGGGCCTCGATGTCGACGCCTTCTACGCGATCGGATTCGACCTCGGCGCCAACGTCACTGGCTACCTCAAGTACACCTTCTGATCGGCGTACCCCGCGGCTTCGTTTCACACGCCGGTCCGACAGGGCCGGCGTTGGCGTTCGAGCGCCGTCTTTTGGAGGCCCATCCATGCACAACCCTCGATTGACTCTCCTTGTTGCGTTCGTCGCCACGGCCTGTCAGGGCCTGGAGCCCATCACCTTGAAAAAGGGGGGGAAAGACAGCGGAATGGACAGCGGAGCACCGAACGTCGTGCAGCTTGGCGACTTGCGAATTGAGCCCGCCACAGTCGCATTTGGGATCGTCCCGCTCAACGATACGGCCTCTGATTCCATCGTTTTGAGCAACACCGGATCTGACGAGCTGATCTTCCGGCAGTCGACCCTGGAAGGAGACAGCCAGTTTGCGGTCACCTCCGCGACGTCTTTTCCCGCGCAGCTGGCCGGTGGTGAGGAGATCATCTTCGAGCTCTCCTTCACACCCGACGCGGCGGAGTCCTATTCGGCGGGTTTATCTGTCGATGTGACAGTCCTCGACGAGCCCTACGTCATCGAAGTCACAGGTGCCGGCGAAGGTGCCGATATCGACACTGGCGACACCGATACCGACGACCCGCCCGTCGGAGAGCTCGCCGCTGAGCCATCTTCCGTCGACTTCGGCGAGGTCCCCACCAATCGGGCCGGTTCAGTCGAAGTGATGATCACCAACACGCACACCGACAACATCCTGATTCAGCAGGTTGTCGGGAACCCGTCGGAGTTTGGCTACCAGCCTGGCGGAGACATCACGCTTCCACAGGTGATCGCTCCTGGTGAGTCACGCATGCTCGAGCTTACATTCGACCCGGTATCAGAGACCGCGTACTCGGGGGATGTGACCCTTAGCCTCGATGTGTCCGGTACCGCGGGTACACTGGTGATTCCAGTCCAAGGCACGGGCGTGGAGCCACCTTGTGAAATCTGTGCTCCGATCGTGAGTGTGTCGCCAAATCCCATCAGCGTGACCGCCGTGCTTGGCTGCAACGAGAGTGAGACCGTCTCCATCACCAATGTGGGCGACCAAGACCTCGAGATCACAGATATTACAGTTACGAACGACTCCTTGATCGCATGTGGCACCTTCAGCCTTGGGAACGGAGCCACGTCGGCCACCCTGAGCCCCGGCGCCAGCACCACCATCGACGTCGTGTTCGACGCCACCGCACCGCTGTGCACGGAGCGCCCCAACTTGGCTCGCGACGCCAACATCTTCCATGTTGAAAACAACTCTGGGCAGCCAGACTACACGGTGGAGATGTCCGCCTTCGCCCTCTGTCCTGGTAGCCCCTGAGTCATCACTGAGAACAACCGGTTCAACCTTGCGCTCGAACAGAACGCGCGCTAACTGCGGCCGGTTCCCCTACAACCCGTATGGCGGCAAGCGTCGCCCGATGCGAGGAAAACATGGCCAATGAAATGATGGGTCTGCTCGGCCGCAAGGTCGGCATGAGCCAGATGTACGATTCCAACGACAACCTCTTCGGTGTCACCATCGTCGATGTGAGCGGCAACACTGTCCTTGCCGTCCGCTCAGAAGACGGTAACGATGGATACAACGCCATCCAGCTCGGCATTGACGAGCAGAAGGAAGCGCGCGTGAACCAGCCCGACATGGGCAACTTCCGGAAAGCCGGTGTGTCTCCGCGCAAGTTTGTTCGCGAAGTGCGCCTGTCGAAGGACGCCGCTAGCGGCTACGCCATCGGCCAAGACATCGGTGCGGCCGACGTGTTTGCCGCTGATGCATGGGTGGATGTGATCGGCACCTCTAAGGGTCGCGGCTTTGCAGGCGTCATGAAGCGCCACAACTTCGCCGGCTTCATCCGCAGCCACGGTACCCATGAATACTTCCGTCACGGTGGTTCCATCGGTACCCGTCTCACGCCGGGTCACGTGCTCAAGGGCAAGAAGATGCCCGGACAGTACGGCAACAAGCGGAACACAGTCCAGAACCTCAAGTTGATCAAGGTCGACGCTGAGCGCGGGCTGCTCTACATCCGCGGTGGTGTTCCTGGGCCGAATGGTGGCTACGTGATGGTGCGCAAAGCAATCAAGAAGAGCTGAGCGCGGCCGGGCGCACTCCTATCGAGCGCGCAACCGCAAACGCCCCCGCATCACAGCGGGGGCGTTTTGTCTTCTTGGATGGGCCTGTCGTCCTGCGCCCGGTCCAGGCCGGGAGCCAACACCATGGCGTGGGCCTCACCGCACCCGATAGTTCGGGCTTTCCTTGGTGATGGTCACATCGTGGACATGGCTCTCCTGCAACCCTGCAGAAGTCATCCGGACGAATCGTGCTTTGTTTTTCATGGTGGGGATGTCTTTGGCACCCGAGTAGCCCATCGCTGCCCGGAGCCCTCCCACGAGCTGGTGGAGAGTGTCACCCAGCGCGCCTCGATGCGGAACACGTCCAACGATCCCTTCGGGAACAAGCTTCCGGCTCTCCGTGCGGCCATCTTGGAAGTACCGGTCCGACGAGCCTGCGCGCATCGCGTCGACCGAGCCCATGCCCCGGTAGGCCTTGTAGGCCCGCCCCTGGAACAGCACCATCTCACCAGGGGCTTCATCTGTGCCCGCGAACATGGAGCCAATCATCACAGCATCCGCACCGGCAGCGAATGCCTTCGCAACATCTCCACTGCTCTTGATTCCGCCGTCGGCGATCACCGAGACGCCGTGTCGGACGGCGACGCGCGCACACTCGGCGATCGCCGTGAGCTGCGGTACGCCCGTGCCAGCCACAACACGTGTGGTGCAGATGCTTCCCGGCCCGATGCCAACCTTGATGATGTCAGCACCGGCCTCGATGCAGGCTTCAGCCGCTTCTGCAGTCGCGATATTGCCAATCACCAGGGTGATTTCCGGGTAGCGCTCGCGCAGCACGCGCGCTGCACGCAACACGCCAGCACTGTGTCCATGGGCGGTGTCCACAACGAGGACATCCACTCCCGCGTTCACGAGCGCTGCAGCGCGAGCATCGCGATCGGCCCCCACACCCACTGCAGCCCCGCACCGCAGACGCCCGCGGTCGTCTCGTGCTGCTTGTGGATGTCGGCGTGCAGCCATCAGGTCCTTGAATGTGATGAGCCCGCACAGCGACCCATCATCATCGGTCACCAGCAGCTTCTCGATTTTGTGGATCTGCATCAGCTCGCCGGCCGCTTCCGGGCTGGTTCCAGGCCGGCATGTCACCAGTGCTTCGCCACTGGTCATCACGTCTCCGACCTGACGCGTAGCATCTCGCTCAAAGCGCACGTCGCGATCCGTCAAGATCCCTACCAAGCGACCCTCTTCCACTACAGGCAAGCCGGAGATGCCTCGCTCACGCATCATGCGCCGGGCATCGCCCAACGTGACTCCTGGAGACACGATCACGGGATCCTGGATCTCTCCAGTCATCGCGCGCTTGACCCGCTCGACCTCGAGCGCCTGATCCGCAACGGAGAGGTTCTTGTGGATGATTCCGAGTCCTCCTTCCCGTGCCATGGCAATCGCCATCCGAGCCTCGGTGACGGTGTCCATGGCCGCAGAAAGCAGCGGCGTAGCCAGACGAATGCCACGCCCGACGGTGGTACCGACATCAACCTGGTCTGGCAGGACATCCGAAAATGCCGGCAAGAGCAGCACATCATCGAAGGTGAGTGCGAGTGGGGGGTCTGCAATCAGCATGAATCCTCCGCGGGGACGTGCCGACCCCACTGGACTGCGTTTCTCCGGAGAAGCCGTATAGCCGTCTCCGGTCCTCCCCGGCAATCGAGCATCTGCCAACGACGCAAACGGATGCGCTCGAGCAGATTGACATACGCCATACATACGGGTACCTGCGCTCGTTCGATGGACAGTTCGACGAGTCCGTCAGGGAGTACATCATGCGCATTTCGATCGTTGCCGCTTGCAGCCTTCTGTTCACCATCGGCTGTGGCAAAAAGCAGAAGGGAGCCTATGAAGTGGCGAAAGCATCCGGCGAAGCCACTGCTTTCGACGCCCTCAAGAGCGACGCCGACGCCTTGTGGGCAAAGCGAAGCGACACCGAGTCGCTCAAGGCCGCCTTGGTCAAGTACGAAAGCGCCTACAACGCCAATCCCACCGACCGAGAGACCGCCGCCCGTCTCACCCGCGGCTGGTATTTCCTCGGCGATGCGCACGAGTCAGAAAAGGATGCCAAGAACACGGCTTTCGATACTGCGGTCTCTTGGGGCAAGCGCTGCCTCGCCATCAACGCCGACTTCAAGGCGAAGCTCGATAAGGGCGATGCCAAGGAAGCTGAAGTGGTGGCCGCTCTCGTGAAGGAAGACGTACCCTGCATGTACTGGACCTCGAGCGCACTCGGGAAGTGGGCGAAGCTCAACGGCATCCTCACTTCGCTCAAGCACATCGACACGGTCAAGGCATACATGAACCGGATCGGCGACCTGCAGCCCGACTACTTCTACCACGGGCCCGACCGCTACTGGGGTGCCTACTACTCCTTGATTCCGAGCTTCTCCGGCCGAGACCTCGGCAAGTCCAAGTCGCACTTCGACAAGTCGATCGCAGGCTCGCCCCAGTACCTGGGAACCCAGGTACTCGTCGCCGATACCTGGGCCGTGAACTCTCAGGATAAAGAGACCTACCTCCGCATGCTGCAGGCCGTCATCGACGCCAACCCCGGCGACGACCCCGACATCGGAGCGGAAAACCGCGCCGAACAAGCCAAAGCAAAGCGCCTCCTCGGCCAGGCCGACGAGCGCTTCGCAAACTGAGTCTGTCGCTACAGGCGTCCTCGCTCCATCGAAGGGATGCCAACGGCTCCGAGACGGTTCCTGCACAAGGGGACCGTACGCCATCCCACTTCAAGGAACGATCCATGCGCAACGCACTCATGCCTGTCCTCGCCGCCGCAGTCGCCAGCACTGCAGTCATGCTTGTGCCCGACCACACGAGCGAAGCCCAGGCGCAATACACGATGGCGTTTGGCACCACAGCGCCAGACGGCACTCCATGGTCTGACCAGCTCGTCGACCTGAAGAAGCGCATCGAAAAGGACTCCGGGGGGCGCATCGCCGTGAAGATGTTCCTCGGATCTTCCCTCGGTTCCGAAGTGGAGATGGTTGAGGAGCTCGCAGGCGGCAGAGGCCGCATCCAGGCCGGTGGCTTTTCCACCGCCGCAGTGGGACAGGCACTCGACCTGCCCATCCTCGAGCTGCCCGAGCTTCCCTTCCTGTTCAACACCACGGCCGAGGCCGACGCCATCCTCGACGACGTGCTCTATGCACCCGTGGATGCAGCTCTCAAGACCAAGGGCGTCGTGCTCTACACCTGGGCCGAAAACGGGTGGCGCTCCTTCGCCACCAAGGGCGAGACTGGCGTACGGACCCCTGCCGACCTCGCCGCATACAAGATGCGCTCTCAGGAGTCCGACGTTCACCTGAACATGTACGAGGCACTCGGGGTGCAGGCCGTGAAGAAGCCCGTCGCCGAAGTGCTCCCGGCCTTGAAGACCGGTATCGTTTCGGGCTTCGACAACACGCCGCTGTTCAGCTTGGCGGCGGGATGGATCAATGCGGCAAGCCACTACACGCTCAGCAAGCACATCTATCAGCCCGCGGCCATCGTGTATGGCAAGTCCTTCTACGACGGACTGCCTGAAGACCTCCAGACCCTTGTAATGGCCAATCGCAAGCAGGAAGCCGGTCGTGGACGTACGGGCGTACGGGCACTCGAGGCGCAACTGCTCAGCGCCATCAGCGAGTCCGGCGTTGAGGTCATTGAGCTCAACAAGGAAGAGCGGGGCGCCTTCCGCAAAGCCTGCCGCAAGGAAGTGCACGCAAAGTTCCTGGCGCAGCACCCCGCTCTCCAGGACGAGTACGGGGCTGTCAAGACCAAGCTGCAGACGATGCGCGGCAAGTGACTCGGTCTGGGCCCGTCTCCCGACGGCCCGTCCTCCGGTCTGCTCGTTTTCCATGACGCCCCGCATGCCGTAAAGTCGGGGCGCTTGGATGGAGTTCCCACGTGTTTGGTCCTCTCGACGCGCTCTACCGTGTTCTGGTTGCCTTCTTCGGAATCGTCGAAGGCGGTGTCAACGCGGTCGATCGCTTCCTGCGTACCGTCGGTCGCGTTTTCCGCGACCGCATCTTCCACCACGTAGGCTTCTGGCTCATTCTCGGGATCACGGCGCTCCGCGTTCTCGTCGGAGGCGCCTGCTCCGAGCTGGATCGACTTCTCGCAAAGGTCGAGCGCTGGTTCATCGCCATCGCCATGTTGGTGATGACCGCACTCAGCTTCCTCGACTACCTGCGCCGCGAGATTCCCGGCTTCGAGTTCGAGGTGGACGGCGGCCCGAACTTTGCCGTTGTTTTGATGGTCTGGGTGGGCTTCTTTGGGGCATCCCTCGCCACACGGCAACGCAAGCACCTCTCGGTCGATCTGAGCGAGCGCCTGCTGTCGCCGGCCGCCGGACGAATGGTGCAGCGGTTTTCGGCCCTGGTCGCCGCAGGATTCTGCTGGCAGTTTTCCGGCTACGCCCAGACCTTGATGGACGAAAGCCTGGTTCGCGGTGCCACGCAAGAAGCCCTCCCTCTCTGGCCGGAGCTCGTCGGCGCAGTCGATGGGCTTGGCTGGATGCTGTTGTCTCCGGACGCTCCCGTGACAGGTCTATTGCTGGCCAGCGGAGCTCTGCTCACCGCCGTAGTCCTCATCCGGCGCCAGCTCACGCGAGGCGATCGCTCCCTCTCCACGGCCACCTCCATGGGTCTGGACTTCGTGGGCTGTGTTGCCCTTCTCGCCTGCGGACTGGCGCTTGTGGGCCAACAGTGGCAGCCGGAGAACGCTGAGGGCACCCCCTACGCCTGGACCTCGCTCGCGGATCGGGCCGAGGCCGATAAGCCCGATGCAGCCGACATCGCCAACATCGCCAACCTGGTCGGTGACGACACCGGAACCGACGCTGCAGGCGACCAGCCCCAGTCGGACGAGCTTGCAGCCGCGATGGCCGAAGCGAGCACTCGCCAGAACATCCCCACGTGGATTCCCCAAGCCATCCTCCCGCTTAGCTTCTTGCTGATGGCCCTGCGCTTTCTCGGCCTCGCTGTCAGCGGTGTGCCTCAGGATCCGGATGCGCCACCAGTCCCCACAAAGCCGGCGCGTACCACCGGTCGCGGTGGGCGAGATCTGGTCTTTGCCGGCCTGCTGCCCGGCTTTCTGCTGGGTGCGGGAGCCGTCGCGGGGCTGAGCACCGGCTGGCTGGTCCTGATTGTCTGCATCTTCGTGGTGTTGACTGGCGCGCCCCTGTTTCTGGCGATTGGTATCGGCACAGTGGCCAGCGTCAGCTACATCCAAGATCTCGACGCCGCCCTGGTCGCAAAGGACATGTTCGAGGCCGTGAAGAAGGAGGAGCTCCTCGCCATCCCCTTCTTCGTGCTCGCGGGCAACATCATGACCCAAGGCACCATCGCCGATCGTCTGGTCGGGGTTGCCAAGGCGATGGTGGGCCGCATGCCCGGTGGACTGGGCGTGGCCAGCATCGCAGCCTGCGTTGTGTTCGCCGCAATCTCGGGGTCCTCGCCGGTCACGGTCATCGCGGTTGGCGGGATCATGTTCCCCATGCTCGTCAAAGACCGCTACCCAGAAAACTACAGTCTCGGGGTCTTGACCTCCGCAGGGTCCCTCGGGATCATCATTCCCCCATCCGTGCCCATGATCATCTACGCCATCATGGTGAGTGGCGCCGGGATGGCGGGTGCGGCCGACGGCGAGAAGATCACCTCGATCTCGCCGAATGACCTCTTCATCGCAGGGATTGGGCCCGGTCTGTTCATCGCCGGCGCCCTGCTCGCCTACACGCTGTACCAGACCCGCCCCACACGGCGAGACATCGACATCGTCATCCCCGAGCTGGACGGTGGCTACCTCGAAAATCTACTGCGCGAGCTGCGGCAGTCCATCTGGTCGCTCCTACTTCCAGTCATCGTGCTCGGCGGGATCTATGGCGTGCTCGGTCCACTGCGTTTCACGGTGACCGAAGCGGCCGCGGTATCGGTCGTATACGCGCTCTTTGTGGAGCTCGTCATCCACCGTGAGATGAAGGCGAAAAAACTCCTCGACGTGCTGGCTGACTCTGGCGTGATGATGGGGAGCCTCTTTCTGATCATCGTGCTAGCCATCGCCTTCAACAAGTTCCTCGCAGCCGAGCAGATTCCACAGGAAGCAGCCCAGGCCATCAAGTCGGCTGTGACCGAGCCCTGGCAGTTCCTCATTCTCGTGAACCTGTTCCTGCTTGCGCTCGGCTGCGTCATGGAGATCATCTCGGCCATCCTGATTGTGGCTCCGCTTCTCGCACCCATCGCACACGACTTCGGCATCGATCCCATCCACTTCGGCATCATCTTCATCGTGAACCTTGAGCTGGGCTACCTCACCCCACCAATGGGCATCAATCTCTTCGTGGCGTCCACGGTGTTCGAGCGTCCGGTGGTAAAGGTCATTCGAAGTGCGCTTCCGTTCCTTCTATTGATGCTCTTCTGCCTGGTGGTCATTACAGCCTTTCCCAGTCTGAGCCTGATGTTCCTCGACCGCCCAACGCCCTGACCACTGCGCTCAGGATGCTGGAGCCTGGAGCCACCGATGAAAATCTTGAGCGCCGACTCCGACGACGGCACCCGCCTGCGCTTCCTCCGATGGGGCAACGGTTCGCGAGACGTCCTATTGGTGCACGGTCTCGCCGAACATGCCGGCCGATACACGCACGTCGCCGAGCGGCTGGTCGAGAGTGGATACCGCGTGACCATGGTCGAGCTTCGAGGGCACGGCGAGAGCGAAGGCCAGCGCGGACACACCCGCGCCTGGCACCGCTACGTCGAGGATCTCCAACTGGGCGGAAGCCTCATTCGCCGCCCCCTCGCCATCGTGGCCCACTCGATGGGCGGCCTGGTCGCGGCGACCTACGCCAACAACCACCCGTCGTGGCAGAGCCGGATCGACCAGGCCGTGCTGGTCGCCCGCCCGGCGAACGATTGCGACCTCGACGGGATCGACGACGATCTCCAGATCGCCGCGGGGGCGCTCGACTGTGATCACGACGGGGTCCTCGACGCCTGTCAGATCACGGACGGCGCCGCCGATTGCGATGGCGACGGAATCCTCGATGACTGCGAGGTCCAGCCGGCCTACACCAGCGGCTCCGCCACCTTCCAGGTGAGATACGGATGGTGGGCCCCCTATCACGACCAGATGGCGATCTCCAGGTTCTCGGTGGTTCCCGGCGGCGAATCCATCGGCACCGTGTGGTATCCCTTCTCTCCGATCGGCAGTTCAAGCCCCGACGTCATGCGGCTCGGCATCTGGCGGGATGATTCCGGTACCGGATTCATCGAGGATGCGACCCT
>CAJWOS010000101.1 GCA_913044235.1 uncultured Pseudomonadota bacterium | reverse complement strand
GTATGCGTGAGCGCTCCAACCCCTCCGGCGGAACCGCCCCACATGTGAATCTCCTCGAGGTCAGGTAATTCCCGCTGCATCCAATCGAGCACTTTTTGGACGTTCAAATGACCATGGTGAAAGAATTCGGTACCATCTTTGTCGTAATCTTGCATTTTGGACCCAGTATGACAATCGCTGGTGCAATGAGGAATGAAGATAGACGTATGACCGCGCAGCGGGTGATCGCGCAATTTTTGGTCGTAAGACGGCATACCGGCAAACATGCGGTTTGCCAAAAAGTTAGGATTGAAGCCGTCAAACCACTTTCCAAATTTTCTGATCCACTTAGGGTGCATGTCGCGGCAGTCGCCCGATTCCTGTCTTTTCTCATCCCAAAAGAACAACTTCGGCTCGAAAGTATGGTTCACCAAAATTTTCTTGAAGAACTTCTTGGTGCCGAGGCCGACATCACGGGGGCAGAGACTGCAACTTGCCGCATCGGTACACGCTCCAGAAGCCATAAACTCGATGCTAACTTTTTTTGTCTCAAGCTCACCTTGGTCGTTAACTCCTGGAACCACAACAAAGTCAACATCAACATCGCTCAACAGTGATTTCTGGCGCGGTGAACCTGACGCAAGAACAAGTTCAGCCACCAGAAATCGCCATCTCTCGAGCATCATCAGGAATCGTCATATCGTTGGCTGCATCGTCAACGGTGAGAAAGCCCTCTGGCAACGCAACTTTGATGGGGCCATTCGTGTGACCGCGTCGAATGCGCGCCCCTCCCTCAACAACCTGGGCTGACCGATCGAGTTCGGCGAGCAACTGCTCGAGCTCAGCAATGGTGGCCACCATCGAAAAGCACGTGGCGAAGCACGGGTCGAACTCGGACGCCTGGGACGAGGAGCTGCCGCCGGTCGAGATCGCGGTCGCGGCGTCGACCATATCCGTGAAGGACGCCGGCGGCGGAAGGGCCCGTCAGGACAGCTGGGACCGGACGTGCGACTCCATCCGCTCGAGGTACGCGCCCAGGTCCGTGAGGTTGGAGCGATCGCTCGACTTCAGCAGCGCCATCCGGCCACGTTTGAGCGCCTGCTCAATTCCGGAGAGCTCGGACTTGTGCAGCTCACCGCGATGGTCTCGCAAGAGCGCCTCGATGGACACGAGCCGGCTCTCAATGCCTTTGCGCAGGCGCCGAAGCTCGCGGTCGCCTTCGTCGGCCTGTTCCTGGTCCGCAACCTCATCACGAAGCCGCTCGACATCAAACTTGCTCATGCCGGTCGGGACATCGATCTCCACGGACTGCGACACGCCGCTGCGGAGATCGTGCGCCGTGACCTGCACCATTCCGCTGGCGTCGATGCCGAACTTGACGCGAATGCGCGGCGAGCCGGCGCGACCGGGTTGGATTCCGGTCAGCTCAAACTGACCCAGGCTTACATTGTTCCGAGCCTTCTCTTCTTCACCTTGTAGGACGTGAATCTTGACCGTGCGTTGGTTGTCGACCACGGTGCTCACAAGCTGGGTCTTTTGCGCGGGCAACGTGGAGTTTTTGGGAATCAAGGGCGCGAAGCGCCCGCCGGTGACTTCGATACCGAGGGAGAGATTCGTGACGTCCAGGAGAGTGACACTTTTGAGATCTCCCTCGAGGATCCCGGCTTGGATTGCAGCCCCCACGGCGACGACCTCGTCGGGATTGAAGCCCTTGTTTAGGGGGCGGCCGAAGGCCTCTTCGACCCGCTGCTGCACCATGGGAATTCGACTCGAGCCACCGACCATGACGACTTCGTCGACGTCGTTCGGGTGAACCCCGGCATCTTGTAGCGCTAATGCGCACTCTCGGATGGTCTGGTCCACCACAGGAGCGATCATTTGTTCGAAGGTATTTCGGTCGAGCGTGGCCTGTAGGTGACGTGGGCCACGGTGGTCGGCCATCAGGAAGGGGAGGTGAATGTCGGTGGAGTGCGAGGTGGAAAGCTCCATCTTCGCTCGCTCTGCTGCATCACGGAGCCGCTGAAGGACGACTCGTTCCTTCGAGACGTCAATCTGCTGTTCTTTTTCGAAGAGACCTCGGAGCCATTCAACGAGGATCTGGTCGACATCGGCGCCACCCAGTGCGTTGTTCCCGCGAGTAGCCCGAACCTCGGCGATGTTTTCGCCGACTTCCACGATCGAGATGTCGAAGGTGCCGCCTCCGAAGTCATAGACCGCAATCCGGCTGTTTTGCTTCCGGTCGTGGACATACGCCAGTGCAGCGGCAGTGGGCTCGTTGATGATCCGCAGTACATCGAGCCCAGCGATGGTGCCGGCATCTCGTGTGGCCTGACGCTGCCGGTCGGTGAAGTACGCAGGCACCGTGATGACTGCTTCCGTGATGGTCTCACCGAGAAAGTCCTCAGCGGAGCGCTTCAGCTTTTGCAGCACCATCGCGGCGATCTCTCTCGGCGTGAAGACGCGATCGCCGATGGGGACACCACACTCGCCTGACTGCGCCTTGACGAGTGGGTAGCCGACTAGGCGGAGGTCGTCGGTACTGTCTTCGTACGGGCGCCCCATGAACCGCTTGATGGAGTGAACGGTGCCTTCAGGGTTGATGTGCATCTGCCGTTTCGCGATGTCGCCCACAAAGCGCTCGCCATTCTTCGAGAAGCCTACGACGGAGGGGGTGGTTCGACCGCCCTCTTCGTTGATGATGATGCGTGGCTCGCCCCGCTCGATGATTGCACACACCGAGTTTGTGGTCCCGAGATCGATACCAATGATGGTCGACATGCGACGTGAGCCTCACTCTTGCAGAGATGTCCGGCGCTGGAAGCTGCACCGGCGACAGAAACGGTTGGGCGATACTACTGTAGCCGAAGACGCCGATGGGGGGTCTCCGCGAATGAACTTAGAATATGGCTGGGAGGATTGGCACGGATCCGGGCACGGAAGAAGCCGGATGTGGTTTGGTGGGAAGGTCATAAGGACGAGATAACGGCCCTTTCAGACAAGGAAGATGCGCGGTCAGGACCAGGTTGCTGGACGCTTGAAGACCGACGCGTCAAGAGAAAGTGTATAAGCGCGCGGAAGGTTCCCGCGCGCTCCGGAGTGTGCGTCATGGTCCGATTCGAGCAACCCCGTGTGAGTCGGAGCCGGCCGGCCCTGCAGCATGCGATGCGGTGGGTCGGTGGCGCAGCGCTCGCCTTGGGCCTTGTGGCGTGCGGACCGAGCCGGCGAGATGCGGTCATTCGGGCTGCGCGATCTGCAGATGTGGAGTGGCGCAGTCGTGCCGAGCCGGGAAGCTTGGAGCGCTCGCTGCAGGCCTGTCTGGACCTGTCCGCGGAATATCCGAAAGAGCCTCGGGTTCACTGGCGGCTCGCTCGTATTTACACGACGATGGGCGACGTCGACGATGTCGACGACGCGGCCGCGGTTCGACTGTACGGCACAGCGCGGGAATACGGGCTCCAGTGCCTGATGTTGGAGCCTTCGTTTGAGGGGGTTGTGCTCTCGAAGGGGGGCCGTGTCACGCCCATGGCGGCGGAGCAGATCACCGAACAAAATAAGGAGTGCTTGGTCTGGACGGTGATTGCCTGGAGCCGCTGGGTTCATGTCCGGGGTTCTGCCGGCGTTGGTCTCGACCATGAAGTGCTCGCCGTCCTTGGAGCTCGAGCCGCCGAGCTCGGTGGCAACTGGGGCTCGGGACGAGGCCACTATGCGCACGGCCTGGCTCTCTCGCTGCCGCCGCTCGTGCTGGATCCTGATCTGGCCGGTGCGGAGGCGGCGTTTGCTCGCGCCTTGGAGGCGGCGCCAGGGCGGCTCACCACCAAGGTCGACCTCGCTTTGTATGTGTACCGTCCCCTGAAGCGGTTCGACGAGGCTGACGCGATCCTCCAGGAGGTCATCTCCACCACGCTCAGTGATGATGATCCCGACGAGCTGGAGGATCGACATGCGCAGGCCCGGGCGCGTGCCGCACTCGGAGCGCCGCCGATGGAAGAACCTGGCGACCCCACTGGCGTACCCACGCAGTAGCGAGGTAGCGCAAGGGTGCAGCCACGCTGGAGAACGACAAAACGCACGCCGTTGGGCGTGCGTTCGGTCGCCTGACTTTTCGGGGGACAAGTCAGGAGTGCTGAGGGGTGCTCAGCGGCCCTGAGCAGCCTTCTTGATGGCGCGACGAAGTGCCTTACGACGACGCTTTTCTGCGAGCCGCTGCTTCAGACGACGCTTTTCACCGGGCTTCAGGTAGAAGCTGTTCTTCTTGATGTCCTTACGGATGCCTTCGCGCTCGACTTTGCGGCGGAAGCGACGAAGGGCCTTTTCGAAGGGTTCGTTCTCACGGACGGTGACGAGAATCAAAGCGACTCCAGGGGCTTCGAGGCAAGGCTCGAAGGGTGGGTGTTTGTTCGAGGCGCCCGCAGCGGGGGCACTCGGTGAGAGGTATGGCCCGAGCAGATCGTCGGACAATATGATTGTTGGGCCGAGGACCGAAGACGGAGAGTCTGTGGCTGCCCAAGGAAGTCGGAGGTGTGGTTCAAGGCTTGGCCGTGGGCCGAGCTACCGGCAACGCGAACAAGTCCGGTGCGACGCCATTCTGGCGGAAGCGCTCAATGGATGGTCCCAAAGATTGCTTGCACTACACCTTGTGGACTGGCATCGCCGGCCCACGAACCCGCGGCTCTTATCGGGTCTGTGGCACATCGTCCACCGCGTGTGGCGGGAACGTTGTGGAGCGGAAGCCGCTCCAGCGAGCTGTCAAAAGACCGTACCGAAGGCGGTGCCGACGTAAAAGAGGTTGTGAAGGCCCACGTCGAGACGCGCGCTCGCCCGCTCCGAGAAGTTTACCCGAGTGCTCATGGTGAGGTCGAGGATGGGCAGTAGGCCGGGGAGCCGCACACTGCCGTCGTCAGGACAGGTGTCTTTTCGCTCGTAGGCAGGCGCATCACGAAGGCACTGGTTGGTGATGGTCTCGTTTCCGCCGGGATGCCAAGTCTGGAGGTCGCCGCTCACGATCCCCACACCAAGGCCGGCGCTGAACAACATGCTTACCCAGACTGCACGGTCGGGATTGGAGACGTCGATTTCGTGTGCGTAGTTCGCCCCAACGGCATGCACGCCGAAGCCGCTTGGCTTGATCCAGTCCCCGTCATCGTGGTCTGCGGGCTCTTCTGCGTCGTCCCAGTACCCCTCACGAATTCCGCTTCCGATGAACTCGTAGTAGAAAATCCAGTTCATCGGCTTTGGCTTGAGCACGTACTCCACACCAAAGCTGTACATGCGGATCTTCGGTCGCTCGAAAGGATTTGCCCCCTCTTCGTCGGAGTCGAAGAACCAGATGTCCATGACGGAGTTGGGCACGCTCATGTACCGAAACCGAAAGTTGGTCTCCATGGCCATCGAGCGCTCTTGGCGCTGGATGCCGTTGTTGGCTGCAGACGCAGAGCCACTCGCAGCACTCTGCGCGAGCGCCGGACTGGCCGCGGCAAGTGAGCCCAGAAGAAGGGCGCAGACGAGGGGACGTACCGTCGCGGCGGACCGGCATCCCGCACGATCGGGTGATGTCGTTGGCGACGACATCGGCAGTGGGCGTGGCGATGGCGATGGCATCGGCGGGACTCCGTGTACGGCGAAAGGCGCCGGCGTCGTAGCCTATCGCGGCTTGGGGTGTGGCTGCGAGATACAAGGGTCTGCATGGCCAAGGAGGTGTTTGTGTCTGCTCACGAGATGCGCCCAGTCGTGGTGATGTTGGGCGATGAACCTGCCCTCATCGACGACGCTGTCGCTGAACTCCGTGCGCAAGCGGTCCCTGGTGCAGCGGCGGCTTTCAATGCAGCCGTGTTCCGTGCGGGGGATGGGGTGGACGGAGCCCTTTCCATGGCCAGAACACAGCCGATGATGTCACGGTACCGCTTCGTCGATTTGCGCGAGCTGGAGAATGCGACTGCTGAGTCGATGGCTGCTCTGGCCGAGTACATCACGCGGCCGTGTCCCAGCGCGGTGGTAGTGATGCGTGGGCGAAAGCTGGGCAACACGAAGGCAGCCCGTGCGCTGCGCAAGGCGGCCAAAGACGCCGGGGCTCTGCGTTCATTTCAGGCGCGGGACCAACGTCCGGAGCAGCTCGCGATCGAGCGGGCGAGCGCAGCTGGATGCAAGCTCGAAGCTTCGGCGGCCCGTCGGCTGGTCGAGCTCACAGGAAAGAACACCGCGCGGCTGCGCATGGAGGTAGACAAGCTCGTCTGTGCGGTGGGCGGACAGGGCGCGATTGGTGTGCAAGCGGTCGAGGAAGCGTGCTCTCTCGTGGCAGAGGCGATTGTGTGGGAACTTACAGACGCCATCGTTGCCCGTGACCCGAAGCGAGCGATGGCCGCATGCGAGCGGTTGCTTGGAGGGGGCAACACGTCCCGGTCTACTCACCAGCTCCTGTCGATGGTGGCATGGCAAATGCGGGACCTGCTCGCGCTTCAGGAAGCGGTACGGGCTGGGACCAAGCCTCCGGGCCGGTGGAGTCGAGTCCCACGGGGCAAGCTGCGTGCAGCCACCGACACTTTGCGTCGGCGACCCATCGACCCCGCGCGAGTGACGCGGCAGCTGGCCTATGCGAATCGGGCGTTGAACCGTGCGCGTGCTTCGGACCAGTTTGTGTTCGAGGGGCTCATTCTGGAAATGACCCGGTCCTGAGTGGGGCCGGAGTGCGTCCTGGTCGTTCCAAGAACGACGAAACCACGGCGTGGAGCCGTGGTTCATGGCCGGATTGTCGGGGCTCAGCTTTCGCTGGACGCCGCTTCCATCCGCTTCACTGCATGGGCGAGTCGGCTCACTCGACGAGCGGCCTGGCGGTTGTGGATGATGCCCTTGCCCGAGACTCGCTGGACCATACTCACAGCCTTGGAAAGCTGTGCGTCGACCGCTTCTTTGTCGCCGGTCTCGATCAGCGCGTGCAGCTTCTTCACCTGGTTGCGCATCATGGTGCGGTAGTGCCGGTTTCGTGCGCGCCGCTTGGTGTTCTGGCGGATGCGCTTGAGGGCGTCCTTATGGTTTGCCACGGGTGGTCTCCGGTTGGGCTCGTAGGCCCTGTAGATACTAGCGAAACGAGATTGATTGAAAGCGTATGTGGTCGTTAGCAGGCGATTCGAAGCGAAGGTGTTTGGGGGCGCCCTGTGCATCCTGTCGATAGACGGTGCGTGTGGGGCGGACCAGATCACGTCGCCTGCTGACGACAGCCGGCGGCACGTATCGTGGGTAGGGTGCTGCCGTCAAGGCGATTACCCGCGAGCGACCTAGCAGGCAAGAGGGGGCTGCGGATGCGCCACGGTCGTCGTCCTTGGGGTATAGCGCTCATACGCGACCGGTGGCTCGGATTTCCTGTTGCGTTCTGGTAGCGCTGGTTGGAGTGGAACGATGCAGATCTGTGTGGTGGGTACCGGATACGTAGGCCTGGTGGTCGGAGTGTGTATGGCCGACCTTGGCTTTTCGGTCACTTGCGCCGATCGCGATGCCGAAAAGATAGCGCTGCTCCGGGCCGGTGGCGTGCCGATCTACGAGCCTGGGCTCCAGCCAATTCTTGCCCGAGGCACGCGAGAGGGAAGGCTGCACTTCACCACCGAGACCTCGGCGGCGATCGCCGGCGCCGATGTGGTCTACATCGCTGTGGGAACGCCCGGTCTTGCCGATGGCTCGGCTGACATTTCGGGTGTCCTCGCTGTGGCAGGGCTCATCGCGGACCACATGACCTCCCGCACATTGGTGGTGATCAAGTCCACCGTCCCGGTTGGTACTGCCGACAAGGTACGAGCGCGGATTGACGAGACTGCGAAGCATCCCTTCGACGTCGTCTCCAATCCCGAGTTTCTAAAGGAGGGAGCCGCGGTCGACGACTTCAGCCGTCCTGACCGTATTGTTGTCGGTTGTGCCACGGAGTGGGCTGCCGACCAGATGCGCACTCTCTACGCGGGGCTCGTGCGCAGTGGGCGTCCGATTTTCGTGATGGACAACCGCTCCGCTGAGATCACCAAGTACGCATCCAATGCGATGCTGGCGACGAAGATCTCATTTATGAACGAGCTTTCGAGAGTCTGCGAAGCCGTCGGGGCAGATATCGAGCTGGTCCGGCGCGGCGTGGGCAGCGACACTCGGATTGGTCCCCGATTTTTGTTCGCTGGCGCCGGCTACGGCGGGTCCTGCTTCCCCAAGGACGTCCGTGCGCTGGTGGACTTTGCCGAGGCCGCCGGGGTACCGCTGCGGATCGCTCGGGCTGTGGAAGTGGTCAATACAGACCAGAAGAAGGTGCTCGCCTCGAAAGTGGTGGCCCGATTCGGGGTGGACCTGAGCGGTCGGCACTTCGCCATCTGGGGCCTCGCCTTCAAGCCGCAGACGGACGACATGCGAGAGGCGCCGTCTCTGGTCCTTATCGAGGAGCTGCTGGCACGCGGCGCGACGGTAGCCGCCTATGACCCGGAGGCGACTGAAACGGCCCGAGCGGTGTTGGGAGATCGCATTCGGTACGCAAGCGCTGCTGCAGATGCCCTTACGGGCGCATGCGCGCTCGTGGTCGTGACCGAGTGGAACGAGTTTCGCAATCCGGACTTGGATCGCCTGAAGACGGGGCTCTCGGAGCGAGTGGTCTTCGACGGAAGGAACATCTACGACCCCTCGAAGATGCGTGCGGCGGGCCTTGAGTATCTCGCGATTGGTCGCCCTTGACGCGCCGCATCCTGTGAAGTCCGCGCGGATGTCACGACGTTTCCCCACCGGAAGCGTTAGCGCGCATGTTCGTCCGGCCGGCTCGTACGGCTCGACGAGACTTGACCCCTGGAGGCCCTGTGCCCACGTCCGCCGACCGGATCCGCAACTTCGCGATCATCGCCCACATCGACCACGGAAAGTCGACTCTGGCCGACCGCATCATGGAACACGCTCGGCTCATCACGGATCGGGAGAAAAAAGCCCAGTATCTGGATCGGATGGACATCGAGCGGGAGCGGGGAATCACCATCAAGGCCCAGTCTGTGGAAATACCGTTCACCACGCCTGAGGGCGAGCAGTACACCTTGAACCTGATCGACACCCCCGGACATGTCGACTTTACGTACGAGGTGTCCCGTTCCCTTGCGGCCTGTGAGGGGGCGCTGCTCGTGGTCGATGCGGCACAGGGCGTGGAAGCCCAGACCCTCTCGAATGTCTACTTGGCGATTGATCAGGACCTCGAAATCATTCCTGTTCTCAACAAGATTGATCTGCCGGGGTCCGACCCCGACCGCGTGCTGGGCGAGATTGAAGACACCGTGGGGCTGGAGACAGAGAACGCGGTGATGTGCTCTGCGAAGACTGGCGAAGGTATTGAAGACGTCATGGCGGCCATTGTGGAGTTCGTTCCACCACCACCCGACAATCGTGAAGAGCCACTCAGGGCATTGATTTTCGACTCCTGGTTCGACAGCTATGTGGGGGTCGTGGTCATGGTCCGCGTCGTCGATGGAGTCCTGCGCAAGGGCGACCGTGTACGCCTCATGGCCACGGGTGCGCAGTACGAAGTCACACGGGTCGGAGTCTTCTCCCCGGAGACCGTCGATCGCGAAGCGCTCGCTGCCGGCGAAGTGGGCTTCATGATGGCTTCCATCAAGGCCCTCTCCGATGCGCGCGTGGGCGATACGGTGACCCTGAAGGACCGTGGTGCGGAGACGCCACTGCGAGGATTCCAGGAGATCAAGCCGATGGTTTTCTCGGGGATTTACCCGATCGAGTCCAAGGACCACGAAAACCTCCGAGCGGCGCTGGAAAAGCTGCAGCTCAACGACAGTGCATTCGACTTCGAGCCCGAGGTCTCGGATGCGCTTGGGTTCGGATTTCGCTGCGGTTACCTCGGCCTGCTGCACATGGAAATTGTGCAGGAACGACTCGAGCGTGAGTACAATCTGGAGCTAATCAACACGTCGCCGAGCGTGGTCTACCGGGTCCAGACCAAAACGGGCGAGGAGCTGGAGATTCACAGCCCATCGAAGCTGCCCGATGTGCAGAAGATCGAGAATATCTCCGAGCCGATTGCGAAGGTGACCGTCCACGTTCCCGAAAAGTACGTGGGCCCGGTGCTGAAGCTCTGCCAGGGCCGCCGAGGCTCGCAGCTTGGCTTCGACTACGCAGGCCCCGGTCGGGTGGTCTTGACCTACGAGATTCCCTACGCTGAGGTAGTCTATGACTTCTTCGACAAGCTCAAGAGCTGCTCTCGCGGCTACGCGTCCATGGACTACGAGGTCATCCGATGGGAGCCTCAAGATCTCGTGAAGCTCGACGTCCTTGTGAATGGTGAGCGTGTGGATGCGCTGTCGGCCATCATTCACCGCACCAACGCTTACCGCATGGGACAGGGCCTCACCCGGAAGCTCAAGGAGTTCATCCCCCGACAGATGTGGGATGTCGCTGTACAGGCTGCTATCGGCAACAAGGTGCTTGCCCGAACCACGGTCAAGGCGATGCGCAAGGACGTGACCGCCAAGTGCTACGGGGGCGACATCTCGCGGAAGCGAAAGCTGCTTGAGCGCCAGAAGGAAGGGAAGAAGCGGATGAAATCCATCGGTTCCGTCGAGATCCCGCAACAGGCATTCATGGCGGTCCTCAAGGTTGGTGACGATTGAGCTGGACGCCCGTGCGGTCTCTGGGGCTCGGGTTGTTCTTGCTGACTGCAACCCTCGGCGTTCGGGCACGTGTGGGGGGGCCGCTGGTCGTCGCGTCGCGCACGCTCAGTCCGACGGTCGAACCAGGCGATTGGGTTTGGGTGTGGAAGTGTTGTCGCGCTGCCCAACCTGGAGATGCGGTGTGGGCGCGATGGCCCGGTACCGACCAGAACGGAGCCTACCGGGTGGTCGCGGTCGGGCCAGCCACCGTGATGTTGGACGGTTCTGGTGTTGTCCACGTCAATGGGGAGCCGATTCCGCAGACCGATCGGGACGGCCTACGGTACGAGCGCTGGGGGAATCGCGACATTCCGGTGATTCCTGGCGGTCCGACGCAGGAGCGCACGTCTGTGCCCGATTCGCACCTGTTTTTGCTTTCTGATGCTCGGCCAGTTGGTGGAGACGGCCGTGTTCACGGTGTGATCGGCGATGGTGAAGTGCTGGGGACGCTCGGCTTCATCCATCCGTTGTGATGGAGCGGACGCGCGGGTAGCCGGTGATGTTCGTCGAAATTGTCGATGCGCCGGACGAGGGGAACGGGGTACGCTACCGGCGCTCGAACCGAGGTTAAAATGCCGCGTCAACACCGTACACGCAGCAACAAGCACCGTCCCCGACGTCACCGTCAAGGACGGGTCCAGCTTCTCACTGTATTCCTGCTGCTTGTGGCAGCCGTCATTGGTTTCTTTGCCTACATTTTCGTGCCGTACCACTTGGACTATCTCAACATGAAAGAAGTGGTGAAGAGCTCGGCTCTCGCCTGGTACGCCCATGTCGAAGAGCATGCATCGCGGGAGAAATTTCGCATCGCGATGAATGAAAAGGGCATCGAATACATCACCGCGGAAGACTGCACCTGGGAGAAGCGGAGCGAGCTCTACATGGTGTCCTGTTACTGGGCGGTCGACGTGTACTATCCGGGCACCGACTACTTCAAGACGCTTGAGTATGAAGTCGGGGCTGAGGCGAACCAACGTGGCGGAGTCGAGATCTACTGAACCCGCGATTCGGAGAGTTCGAGAGGGGCTCAGAATGTCCAGCGATCTCTGGTTGGTGAATCGGAACGATTCGGAGGTGGAGAGTGGAGACGGTCCGTTCGTCCGAAGTCCTCACGGCAGATGAGCTGCAGCGGGCCATTCGTCGGCTGGCGCTGGAGCTCGTCGAGCGGCTGGGTACGCCTGATCAATTCGTCCTGGTCGGCATCGTGACCGGCGGCGAGATCCTCGCAGGTCAACTGGCAGATGCATTGGAGGCGCTGGAGGGGACCCGTCCGGTGGTGGGGCATGTCGACATCACCCTGTACCGCGACGACCTGTACACCGGGCTCGAAAAGCCGGTTCTCGGCGAGACGGCACTGCCGTTTCCGGTCTCGGGGGCGGGAATTGTACTCGTTGACGATGTGCTCTTTACGGGACGCACCGTGCGGGCGGCTTTCGACGAGCTGTGGGACTACGGACGTCCGGCCTGGATCAAGCTCCTGGTCCTTGTCGATCGAGGGCATCGCGAACTGCCCATCGCTGCCGACTTTGTCGGGCGACATGTGAGCACTGAGCGCTCCGACCGAGTGGTGGTTGATTTTGGTGCCAATGGGGGCGTGGCGTTGCAACAGGCGCCTGAGGGGAGAACATGAGCGACAGCACCGCCCGTGTTGCTCGACGCAAGGACATGCTGGGGCTGCGCGGGGTCTCTCGCGAAGAAATTACCCAGATTCTCGATACGGCGGCGCAGATCCGCCGGGTGAACCGTCGTCGGGTGAAGAAGGTTCCGACCCTTCGTGGCCGCACCGTCGTCTCTGCATTCTTCGAAAACTCCACTCGAACCCGCATGAGCTTCGATCTGGCAGCCAAGCGATTGAGTGCAGATGTTCTCGGGTTTTCGGCCGGCTCAAGCTCCACCAAGAAAGGCGAGACCCTGATGGACACGGCGCGGAACATCGACGCCTGGCGCCCGGATTGTCTCATCATTCGCCATCCGTCGGCGGGTGCGCCGCACATGCTGGCCAAAGCATTTGACTGGTCGGTCATCAACGCTGGTGATGGGATTCATGAACATCCTACCCAAGCGCTCCTCGACATGCTCACGATGCGCGACCACCTCGGCACGTTGGAAGGACGTACCGTGGCTATCGTCGGTGATGTGTTGCACTCGAGGGTGGCCCGGTCCAACATCTTCGGACTCACCACGATGGGAGCGAAGGTGGTGGTGGCGGGGCCCGGTACGATGTGCCCGCCTACACTCGAGGCGCTCGGAGTGGAAGTGCGTCATCGCATCGACGAGGTGCTGGAAGATGCGCACGTGGTGATGATGCTGCGAGTGCAGCGCGAACGACTCGGAAAGGCCGTCATGACCGAAGTGGCGGAGTATGCACGGCTGTATGGTCTGGATCTTGACCGGCTCCAAAGGGCGCGCCCCGACGTATTGGTGATGCATCCCGGCCCCATCAACCGGGGGGTGGAAATGACCCCTGATGTTGCGGATGGGGAGCGCTCGGTGGTTCTCGAGCAGGTCTCGAACGGTCTGGCTGTTCGAATGGCCTTGCTCTACTTGCTTCTCGGTGAGGATGGTGGTGATGGCGACCGCGGTTGAACAGGCGTTTCGCATCTGTGGCGCACGGGTCATTTGTCCCTTTTCCGGTCGTGATGAAGTCCGCGACCTGCATGTTCGAGGCGGTGTGCTTTGCGCCGATGCCGGCCCAGATGCCTGTGTGATCGACGCTGACGGCCTCGCCATTCTGCCTGGGTTTGTGGACTTGTCTGCGCATCTGGGTGACCCCGGCTACTTGTGGAGAGAGACCCTGGTGACTGGTAGCCGGGCCGGTGCGGCAGGCGGGTTTACGACTGTTGTCGCATCTCCAGACACCGATCCGGTCATTGATCGTGGGCCTCTGCTTGCCAATCTGGAGCAGCGCGCAGCGGCGGTCTCTGGCGCCCGTGTGCGATTCGCCGGCGCGTTGACAGAGCGGCTGGCCGGGATGGAGCTCGCGGAGATTGGCTGCATGGTGGATGCCGGTGCTGCGGCCATTTCCGATGGTGGACGTGCGGTGGGCGACGCGCTCGTGTTGCGTCGAGCGCTCGAGTATGCTCAACCGTTTGGCGTCCCTGTGATCCTCCGTCCAGCAGAGCCGGAGCTGGAGAAGGATGGGGTCGTCCACGAAGGACCTGTTGCACTTCGCATTGGTTTGCGCGGGCTGCCTTCGGCAAGTGAGGAGATGGGAACGGGTCGAGCGGTGGCGCTGGCTCGCTTGACGCGCGCTCGGGTTCACTTGCATGGGATTTCCACCGCGCAAGCGGTGCGCCAGGTACGGGTCGCACAGGAGCAGGGCTTGGATGTTTCGTGTGGCATCCCGGCGCGCAACCTAATCCTCGTTGACGAGGATGTGGCCCGGTCGCAATACGACACTTCCCTCCGTCTCCTCCCGCCGCTGCGCACAGGAACCGACCGAGAGGCGCTTCTGCAAGCTGTACGAGATGGCGTAGCGATGGTCACGGCGGGTCATGTGCCGCTGTCTCGGGTGGAAAAGGAGCACGAGTTCGAGCGCTCCGCGCCAGGAGGCGCTGGTCTGGAGTCTGCCTTCGCTGCGACCTTGACTGCATTGGACGGAGATCTTGCGCTGGTGGCAGAGGCTCTGAGTACGCGACCGGCGTCAGTGTTGGGTGAGCGAGCTGCTCTCTCCGAGGGGTGTCGTGCCGACTTGGTGTTGGTCGACCCGCTTGCTGAGACCTGCATCGGCGCACCACAGTTCAGCATGGGGGTGAACGAGCCCTTGTCTGGACGCACGCTTCGAGGCGCAGTGAAAGCCACAATGGTTGCTGGCAGGTGGGCGTTCAACACGCTACTTCCGTAATGTCAGCGGGGAAATTGCGTTGGCCAATTTGGCGGTCACCGCACCACGTGACGTCTCGGCAAGCTCGAGCCTAGTGCGTTTTGCGCAAGGGCTCACCGAGTGGCTGGGGTTCGTTCTGGTTCGCAGTTTTGCGGCTGAAGCTCCCCACATACGCCGGGTGGTGCGAGTAGAAGCTTTGCACGTAGGCTCCATTGGAGCGGATGTACAAGCACACCTGGGAAGCGATTCACGACAACCGCCGAAGTCCATCAGGGCCGCGGTCTGGGCGGACTCCGGAGCAAACTGCACCGTGCGTCGAGTTCGAAAGGTTGTGAGCAACGCCCCTCAACTTGAAGAGGATTTGATCGGATGCAACGAGTACCCATGACGCCGCGCGGCCACGCTGCGCTGAAGGCGGAGCTCAAGCACATCAAGGAAATCGTCCGTCATCAGATCGTGAAGGACATTGAAGAGGCACGCGCGCACGGCGACATATCGGAAAACTCAGAGTTCGAAGATGCCAAGCATCGGCAGGCCCTGAACGAGGGGCGCATCCGAGAACTGGAAGCCAAGCTTTCGGCTTGCGAAGTGATTGATGTCATGAGGATTCCGGCGTCGGAACGCGTGATTTTCGGCACAACGGTCGACCTCATCGACCTCTCCAATGACGAAGAAGTCACGTACCAGATTGTGGGCACCGATGAAGCGGATGTGAAAGACGGAAAAGTCTCGGTCACGTCGCCAATCGGTCGCGCGCTGGTCGGACGGGAAGTAGGAGATGAGGTGACTGTGCGGGCGCCGAGTGGCGCACGGAAATATGTGATCGAAGACGTCCACTACAAGTAGTCGCTTGAGCACCTGAGCGGCGTGCGGTCCAACGGACCGGGCCGACCACGCATGCGCGACTGCACGGGACGAACCAACGAGGCTGTCTTGAGCGAACTTGAAACCGTGGAGACTTCCGATACTCAGACATCGGAGCCCACCGTGCCTGTTGAGCACGAAGCCCTGTCCGTCGAGGCCGACCTGTCGTCATCGACCGCTGTTTCTGAAGCCTCGACGGAGGCTGTGTCGACAGTCCATGTGGACGACGACGTGGTCAAGTCTCAGAGTCCGCAGGAACCCACCCACGCATCTGCGTTCCCGGAGGCGGACGCCGCGGCAGCGGAAGACCTCGGGGTGCCCGCACCAGAACGCTCCGAGAGCGGAGAAGAGCCGACCGTGGTGGAGGCGGGTCAGCCTGGTCGCTCCAAAGAGGTCGCCGCGGCTGAGGATGCTGGCGGAGCGCCACCGGTCGACCGGTGGGTCCCTTGCCTGTTGTCTGTACGAGGTGCGGTGAGTTGGGCGGAACGGCAGCCTGGCGGCGCACCGCATCAGCGCTTCATCGGGGCGGCTGCGCTGCGGTTGCTCCAGCCGTTGGCGGAGACGCTTGGTGACGATGCTGGCGAGCTGCTGGAGCGTCTGGAGTCCCTCGATACTGCGCCGGAGCGTGCGCGGCGTCGTGCGCTTCTATCCGACGTCGGCGCCGTCGCTCCTCGGCACGCCGCACCACCTGCTGCTCAACGAGCTGATCCGCTCGCCCGACACGCTGCTCGGCGGCGTCACGTCTATACAATCTTGCTGTGGCCGCCGCAGACCAGCTCCGATGCGCTGGCCGCAACCGGGCGGGTGCCCTGGTTGCGGCCAGC
>CAJWOS010000100.1 GCA_913044235.1 uncultured Pseudomonadota bacterium | reverse complement strand
GGAGGAGGTCTTCGAGCCGCGCCAGTACGGCCGGAAGCATCGCTGGCCCCGCCTCACTCCTGGAGATCCGGCCCATTTCGCCAAGCTCGCCGTGCCAGAGCTGGATTTCGCTCGCGTCACTCTCCACCATCAGCCAGGGAATGGCTGCCTCAGCGGCCTCGGCTGCCTCCACGACCGCGGTCCAGGTGTCGAAATCTTCAATGTGGAGGTAGTGGCGCTCGATTCGATGCACCGCATCTTCATAGAGCACGACTTCGCCGGCTTGTCCGTGCTGCGGGCTCACACCGGCCCACAGTGCACACGCCACCAAGGCCCCCGCGAAGCGGACCATCCGATTCTTCATTGTGCATTCGGCCGAAGGACGCATTGGTACCATTGTCACACTGTGGCGGGCCGCATGCCAGGACACCGGACAACCAGTGACCAAGCGACGGTACACACAACCCTGTCCACCATCGGACTCGAGCAGGCTAAACAGGAAACACTCCCCGACCTTTTATCCCGTGCGGTCCCTGCGTCATGACTCTCCGCTCCCTTGAATCCCTCTTCGAAGCCGTAGCTGAGGGATCCCTCAGTCCTGCAGAAGCATCACTGAAGGCCCGCTCGGCCCGCCTTGAGTTTGCGCACCTCGATCTCGATCGCCCTCGCCGCACCGGTGAGCCCGAAGTGGTGTTTGGCTCTCACAAGTCAGCCGAGCAGATTGTTCCGCTCCTGGAGCAGATCGCAGCAACCGGTCAGCCGGCCCTGGCCACACGCATCAGTCCGGACAAAGCACGCGCTATCTGCGCTGCACTTCCCGCTGCCGAGCACCATCCCACCGCCCGAGCCGTCGTGGTCCGACCTGCGGCCACAGTCGAACCTGTGGGACACATTGCGGTGGTATGTGCGGGCACCAGCGACCTTCCTGTTGCCGACGAGGCCGCCATCACCGCCGAGCTCTTCGGCTCGAAAGTGGTGCGTCATACCGACATCGGCGTGGCGGGCCTGCATCGCATGCTGAGCCGACTGGATACGCTGCGCGAAGCTCGAGTGCTCGTGGTGGTCGCTGGCATGGAAGGTGCCTTGCCCACCGTGCTCGCCGGTCTCGTCCGCGCACCGGTGGTCGCGGTGCCCACATCGGTCGGGTACGGAGCCCATCTTCACGGCGTCACACCCATGCTCGGCATGCTGACCGCGTGTGCTCCGGGGATATCGGTGGTCAACATCGACAACGGCTTCGGGGCAGCGGTCGTGGCCCATCGCATCAACCGCCTGGGGGCCCCGTGACCGAGCGGGTGTTGTGGCTGGATGCCCCAGGGGGTGCGGCAGGCGACATGATCCTCGCCGCCCTGATCGACGCCGGGGCACCGGTAGAGCGGGTTCGAGACGTCCTCGACGCCTTGCACATCGGCGGCTGGTCCATGCAGCAGACACGCACCATGCGCTGCTCGATTGCCGCGACCCATGTTCGCTTCCAGCCAACCGGCGCCCATGCGACCGCGGCTACAGCAACACAACCGCCAGCACCTGCTCATTCCCACGCGCACACCCATTCGCATGCACATGCCCACAACCATGCACATGTACATGCACATTCCGACGGAGCCACCACCCCACCGGCACCCGGTGAAGAACAACCATTCGAAGACCAGCCTCATCGCGCCTTCCGCGACATCTGCACCATGCTCGAAGCCGCCCCCATCCCGGCAACGATCCGCGCACGAGCGGTCGCCATCTTTGAGCGTCTCGCCCATGCAGAGGCCCGAGTGCATGACACCACACCCGCCGAGGTGGTCTTCCACGAGGTGGGATCGGTGGACGCCATCCTCGACATTGTGGGCGTCTGCGCTGCGCTCGATGCACTCGACGTGGACCTCATTTGCTGCGGCCCACTGCCGGTCGGACGGGGCTTCGTGCGCTGCGCACACGGTCGCATGCCTCTGCCAGCGCCCGCCACGCTCTACCTGATGGAGGGCTGGCCCACGGTACCCGGACTCGACCGCGTTGAGCAGGTCACCCCCACTGGCGCAGCCATATGGGTCACGATCGCGGCCGCGACTGCGCCGCCTGAGATGGTGGTGGAGTCCGTGGGGTACGGCGCTGGGGCTCGTTCTTTCGACGACCGGCCCAACGTGGTGCGGGCGGTCCTCGGGCGCCGCTCGAAACCCAAGCCGACCACAGCCGTCACCACCACGTTGGCCCAAGTGGACGACATGCCGGGCGAGCACATCCCCCCCCTAATCGATGCTCTGCTCGCGGCTGGCGCGCTCGATGTCACGATCACCCCGTGCGTGATGAAAAAGGGCCGGCCCGGCATGCGCCTCGAGGCCATCAGTCGCCCGGAGCGTGCCGACCAGGTGGCCCATTCGATGCTTCGGCATGCATCCACATTCGGCGTGCGCCAGTGGCAAAGCCACCGCACTGAGCTGGAGCGACACCATCAATCGGTGGAAACCCAGTTCGGCCCGGTTCGCGTGAAAGTTGGCACACTCGACGGAAAGGAACTCCAAGCCGCTCCAGAATACGCGGATGTAGCCAAGCTTGCACGCCAGCACGAAGTTCCCACATCAAGGGTGTATGCTGCGGCAGTTCATGCTTGGCACCTCCTGTCTCCCCCATCGACGTCGGACGAATGACTCCTCCCGACATGGCCGTACGGCCCGTGGGCACCCTTCCTGCCGCGGTCCTCGACGCCTTGCTCCATGCCGGCGTGCGCCTCGATCCTGCCGCGTCGCTCGGCGTGGTCTGGTACGAGCACCCTGCGGCGCGGACTTGCTTCCAGCGGCCCGACCTGCCCTCCGTGGTGGCTTTTGTCGCGGACGATGAGCAAGAGGTCAATGCGCTTGCCGACGGAGCGGTCGATGCACTGCGCACTTCCACACCGGCCCTTGCCTCTCGCCTCTTCACGATTGCTCGAGTCGACCGTCAGTGGCAAATCCGGCTCGAGGCCCAGCTGAGCGAAGAACACCGGATCGAGTCGGAGCTCCAGTCCACACGCGACCTGCTCAGTCGGTTGATCGACACCACACCGTGCCCGGTGATGGCGGTGGGTCCCGGAGGCGACCTGCTGGTCTTCAACCGGGCTGCCGAGGCCGTGCTCGGGTACGAGATTGACTGGGCCCAGCAGCACCTCAAGGTCAACGACGTCTACGTAGAAAGCGGAGATGCTCGGCGCATTCTCTCGGCCATTCGCGCCTCTCCCCGTAGGATGGTGCGAGGACTGCGCACCCGCCTTCGAACCCGGCGCGGCGACACCCTCGAGGTCTCTCTCAACGCTGCAGAAGTCTATGGTGCCGACGGTCTTCCCGTAGCTACCATCGGCGTATTCCCCGACACCCGGTCGAGAGACGACCTGTCGCGGAGGCTCGATAGCACCGCCACACAGATGCTCCGGCTCGAAGCGGAAAATGCAGCTGTCTCCGCCTCGCTCGCCGAGGTGCACTACCTCAACCAGCCCCTCAATACCTCTATGCTCACCATCGAGATGTTGATGCTGCAAGAAGGCTTGCCTAGCGCCACCCTCGCCCGCCTCGAGCGGATCTACAAACAGCTCGAGAAGCTTGCCGAAAAAGTGTCTGACCTCACAACGAAACACCATCGGACCCTGGGTGGTCATCGGCTGCTTGGTGCAATCTCGGCACCCATGGACTCCGAGCCACCTTCCCAAGAAGACCCCTCCTGACGCTCGCTACACGGTCATCCCATTCCCTCGTAGGCGTCCGCGCAGTGCAGCGGAAACGGCCTGCGCAGGCGCTACACGCAGAGGTACTCATCGGATGGATCGACCGCCCGAGGGTCCACACAGGTGCGGTCTGCGATATTCGCCCGGTGTCCCATCGGGAGAACGTCCATGTCTCGTCTGCTACACACCGCCATCGCGACCACCATCGGCTGCTGGACTGGCGTCTACGCCTCGCTCGGCCTGGCGCAGTCCACACCGCGTGAGATCGTGGAAAAGTCCGAGTCTCTCAGACAGATCGAAAACTCCATCCAGACTGTAAAAATGACCTTGGTCTCAAAGTCGGGCAGTGAGCGCGTACGAGAGTTCGAGCTCAAGGTCCGGCGAGACGACGACGCCGTTCGCTCCCACACCCGGTTTCTCACACCAGCCGACGTTGCCGGCACGGCCATGGTTATCGTGGACCGCCCCGATCAGGTCGACGAACAGATGCTGTATGTGCCCGCCCTGAAGAGGGTCACCAGAATCTCCGGCCGAGCGCGCAGCGGCTCCTTCCTCGGCAGCGACTTCAGCTTTGAAGATCTCGAGATCAACAACGCCGACGACGCAAAACACACACTACAGTCCGAAACCGACACCAGCTGGGTCATCGAGACGGTGCCCGGTGCCGGGAGTAGCTACGGGCGCATCCTCTCCTCGGTGCGAAAGTCTGACTACCTGCCCACCAAAGTCGAATACTTCGACCGAAAGGGCGCGCCATTAAAGGTGCTCACCGTCACCGCAACGCTTGAGAGCAACGGCGCGACCTACCCGAAAGTGAGCGAGATGGTCCACCTCAAGAAAGGCACGCGAACCCTGCTGGAGGTTCACGAGTACCGCGTGGACGTGCCGATGGAAGAGCTTCCCGACAGCCTCTTTTCTCAGACGGCACTGGAACGCGGCGGGTGACGGGTCTGGCTGCCAGTGGGTGGTTGGCCCTCGGGTGCGGGGTCAGCCATGCAGCAGACACCACCGCTCACTTCACCCTTCAACCACGGGCGGTGATCGACGTTGCGCGGGACCGGCCGGGAGAAGACGTTGTGGAGTCCTGGACCTGGATGCGGGCCACTGCCGCCGGTCCCGCTCGCAGCGGGCGATGGTTTCTCGAAGTGCAAGCCGACTACGTCGTCCTGGTGGGCGCACCCGACGCGGGCGATGTGGAAGCCGCCCCCAACCTCTGGATGGGCGAGTCTGGCTGGGCCGGTGATCTGGGCCCTGTCTTTGTTCGGGCCGGTCACCTGGTTGACCGCTGGGGCGCGATGGACCTGCTCCCCGTGACCGATGTCCTCAACGGCCAAGACTTGCGGGCAGGCCCTCTTGTGCCCATCGAGCACGCCCGAGTCCCGGCACCGATGGTTCGCATCGAGACTGGCCAGGACCAGCTCCGCTTCGGCTTGGTCGCCCTCCCCTTCGGCGCCCGGAGTCGGGTCCCTCTATGGGGTACCGACTACAGCCTGGTGCGACAGGGAATGGTGGAAGGCCTCGTAGACGATGCCGCTTCCTGGTCTACAGATCCGCTGCTCGCCGAGCGCTACCGTCAGCTCTTCACCGACCTCTCCAACGATCTGGCCACGCTCGACGCCCAGACGCGACGAGGGTTGGAGTCTGCGCTCGGAACCGCGGGTGGCCCCCGTCCACTCTACGAGGCCGCGGAGCTGGGACTCGAGGCGCAGTCCCGTCTCGGTCCTGTCGATCTGGCCGTCACAGGGGCCTGGCTTCGCAGTCGGGTGCCCGCCCCTCGCATCGATGCGGGGCTGCAACAGGCCCTACGAGATCGCACCCTCCCCGATACCGCAGCCCTAACGGGCAGCGAGTCGCTTGTGCTTCCGTCCGCCCAGTCTGACCGCCCTCGCACATGGGTGGCTGGACTCGCTGCAGGCACCCTTCTCGGCTCCATCGGCCTTCGAGGAGAGACGAGCTACACCCACACCGCAGTGCTCTCCGAGCCCTGGTTGGACTACGCAACCACGCCCATGTGGACCACGGGAGTGGCCATCGATCGGGCTGCCTCCACCCGCTTGAGCGCTCTCATCGAGGGGCGCTGGCGTCACTTCACTCGACCACCGCCGCGCGCACAGCTGGTGGGCGTTCCCGACCAGATGGAAGTGGCCGCCGGACTGCGCTCGACGCTCGCACGGGAGCGCCTCACCATCGAGCTGGGTGGTCTGTACGACATCACCTTCGCCGAGCTTGCGGCCCAGCCAGCAGCACGCTTTCGGTGCAGCGACACGCTGGATCTCGGAGTGGGAGCGGTTGTGCTCGCGAGTCCAGCCAGTCCTGCGAGCACCTGGGAGCACCTGATGGACTATCGCGGAGGATTGATCGGATACTCCAGCGACACTGACGCCATCTGGCTCGACATGCGCTGGCTGCGTTGATCCTGCCGAGACAAACACAGCGCGCTCCCACACGTTAAGGCCCCGACCCAAACTCGGAGCCTGCATGGCCGACGCACCGTCACACCGCGATGCCGCGAAGGGACGCCTGCCCACACTCAAGGGCACGCTCACCCACGCACATCTTCGCGATGCCTTCGCCCTCGATGCCCGCGCGGCGTCTCTATACGGCTACTTCGCTCGGATTGCCGAGATCGAGGGGTATCCGGAAGTTGCCAGTACGCTCCGCGAGCTGGCAGAGCAGAAGGCGATGTTCGCCGATGGCCACCTCGACTTTCTGAAGAAAGCCGGCGAGCCGCTCACCGGACGGTCCATCGGGGAGACGGTTCGGAACATCGAGGCGGCAGTGCTGATCGAAGCCCAGGACGCCGCGGACCGGCTCCCTGCACATGCCCGTACCGCCCATGCAGAGGGCTTCCCCGACATCGCCAGCTGGTTCGAGAGTGTGGCCCTCGCACGCCATCATCACCATGCCCGGCTCCAGAGCGCCAAGGAAGACGCCCGATGACCACCCAGAACTCCGGGTACAGCGCTGCTGACATCAAGGTCCTGACAGGACTGGAAGCCGTTCGACAGCGGCCAGCCATGTATGTCGGCTCCACCGGGCCCTCGGGCGCCCTGCACCTCGTCTACGAGCTGGTCCAGAACAGCGTTGACGAAGCAATGGCTGGACACTGCTCGCGCATCTCGGTGCGCCTCGACGGCGATGGACACATCACGGTCTCCGACAACGGCCGCGGCATCCCGGTCGGGATTCACCCCACTGAGGGGCGGCCGGCCATCGAGGTCGTGCTGACCACGCTTCACGCAGGCGGGAAGTTCGGCAGCCCCTCCGCCTCGGGCTCCACAGCCTACGGCATTGCCGGCGGGCTCCACGGTGTGGGCGTCTCTTGCGTCAACGCGCTCTCCGACGACTTCACCGTCACCGTACAGCGCGATGGCAGCACGCATGCCATCGCATTTCATCGAGGTGCCTTGGTGCAGCCACTGGCCCGCACCGGCAACGCGGATCAGACCGGAACCTCGGTCCGATTCCGTCCCGACTCCACCATCTTCGAGGGGGTCACGCTCGATGTCCGCACGCTCCGGCGGCGTCTCCAGGAGCAAGCGTTCCTGCATCCGGGACTCACCGTTGCGCTCACCGACGCCCGCGGTCGCGAGGACAAGCTGGAGACCTTCCGCTACGACGGCGGGATCGCCAGCTTCGTGGGCCACTTGGTGGCAGACCGAACCCCGCTGCATCCCCAGCCAATCGCCATTTCCGGCGAGCATGAAGGGCACCAGCTTGAGGTGGCCATCCAGTGGACCACCGCCTACGCGGAAGAAACGCTCGCATACGTCAATGCCATCTTCACCTCGCAGGGCGGAAGCCATGTGGAGGGCCTGCGCTCCGCCCTCACCCGAGTGGTCAACGCCCGCGCCCGCACCGAGGGAATGCTGCACGACGACGCCGATGAGCAGATCGCTGGCTACGACGTCCGCGAGGGACTGGTGGCGGTCTTGTCTCTAAAGATGCACGACCCTGAGTACGAGGGCCAGACCAAGTCCACCCTCACCTCCCACTCCGCGACAGCCGCCGTCGAGCAGGTGGTAGAAGCCGCGCTGGAGCGGTGGATGACCGAGCATCCCACAGCCGCCACCGCCATTGTGGGCAAGGCACTTGAAGCCAGCCGGGCCCGCGCAGCGGCACGACGCGCTTCCGAGCGGGCGCGCTACCAGTCCATCGATCAGGTCGTGAGCAAGGAAGTCTACAAGCAGCAGTTCGGCATCCGGAGCAAGAACTGGCACCAGTCCGCCAGCTGGATCACCGACGACGCGATCCTGTCCACCCAGGCCGACATGTGGGACGGCCCAGACGACGCCAGGGTGCTCGACGTCTGCTGCGGCTCCGGCGTCGTGGGCAACGCCTTCCGCGGCACGGTCGGTCACATCACGGGGCTCGACCTCACCCCCGAAATGATCGCCATGGCCGAGACACGCCTCGACGTGGTCCAGCAAGGGGATGTCTATGACATGCCCTTCGAAGACAACCAGTTCGATCTTGCATGCAATCGGGAGGTCCTGCACCTGTTGCCCCGCCCCGACATCCCGGTCGGGCAGATCTTCCGGGTGCTCAAGCCTGGCGGCACGTTCATCGTGAGCCAGCTGGTGCCGTACGGACCGGAAGATGCACCCTGGTTCTTCCGCATCGTGAAGAAAAAGCAGCCGCTGTTCTTCAACAATCTGATGGCCGAAGACATGGTGAAGCTCCTCGAGGATGCTGGCTTTGTCGACATCACGATGAAAGAGCTGATCTGCTGGGAAGACATCGATATCTGGATCGACACCTGGGAGACCCCCAACCTGCATCGGCACGAAATCCGCCAGCTGTACTACGACGCCCCCGCCGAGGTTCGTCGCGTACATCCGTTCGAGATCCGCCCCGACGGCGGGATTCTTGACCAGTGGCGCTGGGTCGTCCTCCGCGGCCGCAAGCCATCCGCCTGACCATCCCCCGAGGCACGAATGTCCACATCCTACGATTCTGTCGTGGTCGATCACTTCACGGCCCGCGCGGGTCACTATGACCACTCCAGCTCCTGGTGCACCGATGAAGCGCTGGGCCAGCGCGTCTGGGCACTGACCGCCCCCGGTCCGGATGCGCGGGTGCTCGATGTGGCCTGCGGCACCGGACTCGTGAGCCGCGTGTTCAAGGGTCGTGTTGCCGAGATCGTCGGCGTCGACATCACGCCCGCGATGTACGAGCAGGCACGACCACATCTCGATCGGTTCGTCGAGGGGCCCGGAGAGTCACTCCCGTTTGCCGACAACACCTTTGATGTGGTCACCTGTCGCCAGGGCACCCAGTTCATGGACGATGCGGCTGCCATTCGAGAGATGTTCCGCGTGGTGAAGCCCGGAGGGCGCGTGTGCGTGATCAACCTCTGCGCCTACTCGGAGGCCGACCGCAAGGAGTACTTCGAGTCCCTCCGGCTCCGCAATCCAGCCCGAAAGAATTTCTACATGCGTGAAGACCTCCAGCGGCTCTTCGAGCAGGCTGGCGGCCACGATGTGGTGGTGCACGACTACATAAGCATCGAAGACGTGGATGTGTGGTCCGACAACAAGGCGATCTCGGAAGCACGGCGAGAAGGCATCCGGAATGTCTACCGCAACGGTTCTGCTGGCTTCAAGCAACACCACGCCGTGCAGATCACCGCAGAGGGGCGCATCGTAGACCACATGCTCTTCGGCATCGCCGTGGGCCACAAGTCGGAACCATCCGCAGGCTGATTCGACCTTTCGCGTGTACGCAGAACAGGTCATGATTCGGGCACTTGTCGGCCCGGAGCAAACATGTCTGCCACCTACACCAGCCAAATCGCGGAACCCACGGCCGCCACAAGGGCTCGCGTCACCAATGAAGTGCCCGACTCGGTCGACGTAGCCATCATCGGCGCCGGGCTCGGCGGTCTCATGACGGCCGCTCGCCTGGCCAAGCAGGGGCGACAAGTCGCCGTCTTCGACGGACACTACGTAGCGGGTGGCTGCGCCACCATGTTTGCCCGTCACACCCGGAACGGCACGTACCGCTTCGACATCGGCTTGCACTACGTGGGCGACTGCGGTCCCGACGGCACCATCCCGCGACTGCTGCGCGACGTCGGCATCGAGCTCGACTGGATCGAGATGAGCCCCGACGGCTTCGACGTTGCGGTCTTACCCGGCTTGCGGTTTCCGATTCCATCCAACCGCGACGTATATCGGGACCGACTCGTGGAACTCTTCCCGCGAGAGACCCGGGGTATCGATCGCTATGTGCGGGTGCTCAAGGAGGTCAACCACATCGCCGAGTTCATGGAAGCGCAAAAAGACGCAGGGAAAAAGGCCGGCCCCTTGAACTTTCTCTGGAATATTGCTGCCCATGGTCGACTGTTGCCGCGGTACCAGAGTGCCACTGTGGCCGACCTGCTCGACGACTGCACCCAAGACCCGATGCTCCGAGCCGTGCTCTTGACCCAGACCGGCGACTACGGCGTCCCCCCGAGCCGCGCTTCAGCCCTCCTGCACTGCGGTCTCGCCAATCACTACTTCAAGGGGGCGTACTACCCACGCGGAGGCGGTCAAGTCATCGCCGACCAGCTGTGTGAGGTCATCGAAGGCCACGGTGGAACCATCCACTTGCGGCGTCCCATCGACCGGATTCTGGTCGAAAAGGGCCAGGCTGTCGGGGTCCAGACCGCGCCCCGCCGCCAAGATCCCAAACCCGTGCGCGCCAAGGCCGTGGTGAGCAACGCCGACCTGATTCACACACTCGACGACCTCCTCCCGCGCGAGTCTGTGCCCCAAGATTGGCAAGCTCGGCGCGCGAAGCTGGAGATGGGTGGTGCCATCTTCATCACATGCCTGGGAATCGAAGGCGACCTCGCCGCGCACGGCATGGGCGCCCACAATGAGTGGTGCTTCGACTCCCCCGATGTGGAGGGGATCTACACCGACATCGCCGGAGGCCGAATCGATCCGCGGTGTGCCTACATCACGAGTGCAAGCCTCAAAGACCCACACACCGGTGGACACGCTCCCCCCGGAGTGCAGACCGTGGAGGTGATGACCATCGTACCGGCGAAGCCCGAGCACTGGGGCATCACCGAGGCACAGGTACAGGATGGTTCCTACCGGAAGGTACCGGAGTATCTGGAGAAAAAGCGTGTGGTGGAAGACGGCTGCATCCGCTGGCTCGACGAACAACATCCTGGACTGGCCGAGAAGGTGGTGTTTCGAGAGAGCGCCACCCCAGCCACCCAGACCCGCTACACCCGGGCAGCGGGAGGCACGGGGTATGGCCTCGCCGCCACGCCCGAGCAATTCATGGACAAGCGCCCCGGCTCTCGTGGGCCCATCCCTGGGCTGTATCTCGCCGGCGCGAGCACTCGCTCTGGCCACGGCATCGTCGGGGCGCTCTCGTCGGGCAAGGTGGCGGCCCATCGTGTGGGAACCGCCCTCGGCAGCGAGCCCTAGTCTGCCTCTCCATCCTCGGGTCAGCCATTTTGGCCAGGGAGTCGGGCGAGATGCTCACGCCCTGTCGCTCGGGGTTCCCCCGTCTGGCGCCCGTCCACATGCGATGTACTGACGAGAATGGTCTCGGTCATCACGGTGGTCTGGATGCGAAAAATATTCAGGAACCGCGTCACAGACCACAGGATGCGCGCCATGTTCTTCACGAGCGACGGGATGGAGTCGGCGCCGTAGAATTTTCGGGGGTCGCGGACATGGTCGGCGGAGGGGAAACACTCCTCGACGATGCCTGCAACAGGGGGGGCCCCGACGGTGACCGGCTCCAGCACACGGTTGCGTACATACCGAGTGCGGGGCTGGATGGCCTCACTCAAGGGGCTGATTCCGTGATGCCACGCGCTCAGCCAGTCGTCATAGGCCATCCGAGAAGGCTTCTCGAACAGCGTGACCGCGACCACGCCAGGGCTCGCGACCCCATCGGCCCAGTCTCGTGGTGGGGCGTGTGCGTTGTCCCCATAGTCCCGGTATATCGACGATTCCACACGGTACCCCGCGGCATCGAACCCGTGCTCCGACAAAATCCGGTGGACTCGGGCCGGGGCATCTGTGGTTGGCGTGCGCAGATTGACGAGGCCGGCGACGGGCCTCGCCCCCAAGGGAAACGGCGACGGCGAGCGCACGCGACTGTTGGGGCCATCGACATCTACCGACAGAGTGACCACTGCCAGGTGCGTCCGTAGGGCAGTCCCGACTTGATCGACGAGACGACTGCGGCGCCGAGCGGGATCCGGTGCGGCGCGATCCCACACCACAAACACAAACTTCGGGACCGGGTCGTGAAACAGGGCGAAGTCCGGCGCCCGAAAGGGCAGCTGTTTCGCCGCCTGGACGGCGCGAATCTCGGCATGGATTCGATGGAGATCCGACGCAAGAAGCTGCACGCCTTCGTCGCGGGAGACCACCGGCGCCCAGCCCAGCTCCACACGCGCCTTGTCGACCGAGTGATGAATCATCCCCGACAGTTTTGTGAGCACTGGGCGGGTCAGAGCCGCGGGGGCGCCTCCCAAGCGGTGGACCACCTCCATGCTCCAAGCCACTGGCCACAGCCATCGGGCCCGCAGCCGGCGGCGAGGCAGCGGATAGCCGAGACCCGTCACCAGGGGTGCGAACCACTCCATAGGACCGTAGCGCTCGTCATCCGTGATGAAGTAGGTCTGGCCCCCTGCCACCTGTGGCGCGTCGCACAGCCTCGCAGCGCCAAGCAGCAAGGCCCGCACAAGGGAATCGAGGTGCGTAGTGTCGAAAACATCGTTCCTGCAACCAATCCAGCGAGCAAACCGGCCTGCAATCAGCTGTGCAAGGAAGGCCGTGATCATCATGCCACCAGCCCCCCACACGCCCGCCGGTCGGAGGGCGAGCGTGCGCATCCCACCCACACCATCCGCCTCAAGCACCGCCCGCTCAGCGTACTGCTTGGAGCGGGTGTAGGCATCCAAGGGGGCGCGCGCCATCGGCACCGACTCGTCCAGCGCATTGCCAGCTCCACCGAGCGCGACCTGATGGGTACTGACGAAGACAAATCGCTTCGCACCCGCCCGGCGCGCAGCGGCGAGCATCGTGGCGGTGCCCACCACGTTGACCTGCATCAACGCACGCTCGATGGTTGGGGGCGACATCCCTTGCACGCTCATCGACCCAGCACAGTGAAAGACCGTGTCTACCGGATGAAAAGCGAGCAGCTCGTCGACTGCTCGACGCTTGCACACGTCCACCTTTTTATGGGTCACGCCGGGAGTCTGCCCTTGCGGAATGCGCGCGATGTCAGCCGCCACCACCGAGCAGCCAAGCACAGCCAACGCGTCGACCAGACGCCGTCCGATGAACCCACGGGCGCCTGTGACCAGACATCGCGTGCCCACGTGCTCCGCAGATAAGTCTGCCAACACTCGAGGCAGCAGTACATCGGTCATTGGGCCACCTCCCAGCGATCGGTGCAAACGGTCTCCAACAGCACTATCCGGCTGCAGCATACCGAGCCCGGCGCGACCTGCGGAACCAGACGAGCGCTCGACGGCTCTCCTGGTGACAACGCACCACCTGTGGCGCGGCGCGTGGTGCTGAGGGTGTGCAGGAGCCGCTCTCACTTCGTCCCATGGGCCCACGCTCATCCGCAGCGGAGTGCGGCGCCCCCGATGGCCATCGTGGAGGCGCCACGCCACAGCAAACCTCCGCGCATGGGGGCGCTCGTCATGCCGGCGCGCACGCTTCGAGTGCCCCCCGAATGGCACGTGCTTTCGCCGCCACCGCACTGCTCAGGCCATCCCTTGGGTGCGGCAGCTCGATCCGCTGCTCTGCAACCACACGGGATGGACGCCCACCCAGCACCAAGACGCGGTCGGCCACGACTGCAGCCTCCTGCACATCGTGTGTGACCAGAACCGCTGTGGTGGAGCGCTCGGTGAGCAGGCGAACCAGTGCTGACTGAAGCTGCGCACGCAGCAGTGGATCGACCGCGCCGAAGGGCTCATCAAGGAGCAACAGGCGCGGATTCAGGCTCAGCGCGCGCACGACACCCACCCGCTGTGCCATCCCCCCAGACAGCGCCCCCGGCCGCAGACGGGCGGTTTCGGCCAACCCCACCGATGCCAGGAGAGGCTCCCAGCGTGCGCGGCGGTGACCGGCAGGGACCCCCGCCGCTTCCAGTGCGAATTCCAGGTTCTCGCGGACCGTCATCCACGGCAACAGGCGGGGGTCTTGAAAGACCATCGCCACGGGCACTCCATCCTCCGACTGGGGCACATCCACCCGTCCAGCCTCCGCCGGCAGCAGCCCGGCAATCAAGCGCAAGAGGGTGGACTTCCCCACCCCCGAGGGCCCGAGCACCGCCGTGGTGGTGCCCTCCGATACCTGAAAGGAGACCCCATCGAGCACCGGAGCTTCAGCGCCCGGAAAGGTGTAGCGAAGACCTTCAATGACCGTGCTTGTGCTCATGGAGCCCAGTCCACAAGGCGTCGTTCCACCTGTCGTGCCAAGCCGTCCATCACGAGACCGCACAGACCAATGCACACCATACCGACCATCACGCCATCCGTCTCCAGCACCACACGATGCATCTGGATGCGGTAGCCGAGCCCGGACTGGGCACCCACCAGCTCCGCGGCGATGACACTGGTCCATGCGAGCCCCAACCCCGTTCGCAGCCCCGCGACCACCCCGGGCGCAGCCGCCGGTAGCCGCACCCTGAGCAACGTCAGCCACGGTCCTGCACCGAGGCTGCGGGACAGCTCCAGATACCGAGGCGGACAGCGCGAGAGCGCCCAACAGGTCTGTACGAACACTGGTGCAAATGCCCCGATGAACACGATGAACCACGCGCTCGGATCGCCGAGTCCAAACCAGAGGATCGACAGGGGAATCCAAGCGATGGGCGGGATCGGGCGGATGACCGCAACCAAAGCCCGCAATCCTGCCGTCCACTGCCCACCCAGTGCACCCAGCGCACCCAGTCCGAGTCCCAACACTGCGGCCACCGTGAAGCCGGTGAACACTCTCCGCAGGCTGGCGACCATATCGGTGAACAGGGTGCCGTCACGCGCCAGCCAGGCTGCCATACCCGCCACCTGTGTGGGTGCCGGTAACGCCGGTGCCGCGAGGTGCAGTGCCAGTCCTTCCCAGCCCATCAAGACCGCCAAGAGCGTTCCCGCCACGGCAGCCGCCGCTCCACGGTCGGTCTCCCGACTCAAGGGTTCGCTTTCCTCGGCAGGTCGCTCGCTGCCCCCTCACTGCGCACCGGCGTCGTGGCTTGGGGGCGCAACAGTCCAGACACGACCGCTGGCGTTCGCAGGAGACCGGCCTCGAGCATGAAATCGGCGGCCTTCTGCATACCCGCGACCTCTTCGGCAGAGAGGTGCACCCGGATGTCGCGGGCCGAAGCTGCGCTCAGGTTGGGCTCCACCGAGGCCGCGAGCGCGAGCACATCGAGCGCAAAGGGCAGGTTCGACTGTTCTTTGAACCGCGCGGCAGCATGACCTGGATCCGTGCGAACGTAGTCGTACGCCGCGTGTAGGGCCTGCATGAACCGCCGGTCGACCTCAGGGTGCTGCTGCACGAAGCGGTCATCCATCACCACCACACTGGTAATGGTTGCCCTATCGATCACGCGCACAGCCCCACTGTGCTCCAGGGTCGCGAACGCCGGATCCCAGGCCGCTGCGGCGTCGGTCTGTCCCCACCGCTGTGTGCCCTCATCGACTCCCACTCCCACCAGGGCCACGATCTCTTGGAGGCCAAGGTTCGTGACCCGGACCTCGGTGTTGGGGTCGAGCCCTGCCTCCTCGATGGCACCCAGCGTGGCTCGGTGCGCGGCCGCTCCGAATGGCACGGCAACGGTCTTGTCGCGGAGGTCGGCCGGCGTCTGGATAGAAGACTCTGGCGGCACGAAGGTGCCCACTCGATTTGCCATCAAGCGCCCGATGACTCCCCAGTGGGAGGCACGCGTGGTGAGCGCAATCGCGGGTTGATCGGCGGTGAAGAGCACGTCGACCGCACCTGCCAGCGCCCCTTCGTTCAAAGGGCCGCCATAGGAAAACCCTTCGAAGGTGGCCACCAGCCCATGGGCCTTGAGGATGTCCGTATCCATCAGAGCCACCGCAAGCTGCCCCTGCGTGGCCCATGTGGTCTGCCAGCCGATCCGAATCGGTGTGAGCCCCCCTACAGGCGCCCCTTCCGCGGGCTCGGGAGACGCTACGCCCGTGCACCCAATCGCAAGAAGCGCACCCAGCAGGACCCGCCGGTTCATGCATCGACTCCGCGCGCAGCCATCACCCGCTGCACCGTCTCGACCACGGCCTGGGTCATGGCGTCGACCTCGATGTTGAAGCGGTCGCCGATCTGCCGGTCACCCAATGTGGTGAGCCGGAGGGTCTCGGGAATGATGTGCAGGGAAAAGACATCGCCTTCCACCGTGCCAATCGTGAGGCTGCACCCATCGACCGCGACATACCCCTTCGGCAGCACATAGGGCTGCATCGAAGGGGGAATCCGAACGTACAGTGCGAGGTTGTTCTCCGAGGGAACCCGGCGCACCAGCTCCGCGGTACCCATGATGTGCCCCGAAAG
>CAJWOS010000099.1 GCA_913044235.1 uncultured Pseudomonadota bacterium | reverse complement strand
CCCATGCTGCCACCTTAGATACGGGCGGCATCCGTGCCAACTACAGCCTACATTCCGAGACCATTTCGAGCTGCCGAGAGTGGTGGTCGCGAAACGCGAACGGGTCAACCGAGGAAGATCGTGTCCGGAACCTCGCAAACAGATGTTTTGAGCGTTGGAGAGCTTGCTCTGGAACTCCAACACGTGCTGGCCTCTGAGATTGGTGCCGTTCGGGTGAGGGGAGAGGTCTCTCAGTTCACGGCGGCGAGATCGGGACATTGGTATTTCACGCTGAAAGATGCGGATGCCTCGATCAGTGCGGTGATGTTCCGAGGGAACAACCGCTATGCCAGGGTTCGACCCAATGTGGGGGATGTCGTTCTGGTCAGTGGCACGCTGGATCTGTATGCCCCTCGTGGTCAGCTCAGTCTTGTGGTTCGTCGCATCGCCGCTGCTGGTGAGGGTGATCTTCAGGCGCGCATCGAAGCGACGAAGAGGATGCTGGCAGCCGAAGGACTGTTCGACCCGGCAAGAAAGCGCAGGCTTCCCTTGATTCCTCGCGCGATTGGGGTCGTAACCAGTCCGACCGGTGCTGCGTTTCAGGACGTGCTGCGGGTCACGGGAGAGCGGTTTGCCGGGATCCCGATTCTGCTGTCGCCCTGTCGCGTCCAGGGCGATGCCGCTCCCGCCGAGGTGGCTGCGGCACTCGACCTGCTGGCGGCCGATAGTCGAGCCGATGTGATCATTGTGGGACGAGGCGGCGGATCGGCCGAAGACCTCATGGCGTTCAACACCGAGTCCGTTGCTCGGGCCATCGCACGGATGCCCGTGCCGACCGTGAGCGCGGTTGGCCACGAGACCGACATCACCATCGCCGACTTGGTGGCCGATGTTCGGGCGGCGACGCCATCGCATGCAGCCGAGCTTGTGGTTCCGGAGCGGGCAGCCTTGGTGGCCGGAGTCGCCGAGCTGGTAGAGCGAGCACAAGGTTCGATGCGGGTGCACCTCGAACGCTCTCGGGAGCGACTCGAGCTCCTCCGCATTCCCGCTCCGGCGGTGGCGCTGCTTCGGTGCCGTCAGCGCGTCGATCGCGCTGGGGATCGGCTGGTGGATGCCATGGAACGCACGGTGCGGGAGCGGAACACGCGTCTTGCCACCCTCTCGGGTCAGCTCGAGGCTCTGTCTCCCAAGAAGGTGCTCGGGCGGGGATACGCCATTGTGCGCGCGCCCGACGGGCGTGTGGTTTCTCGCGTCGATGGGGCGGCTCCAGGAGACCGCCTCCACGTGGAGCTGCAGGATGGTGCACTTGCGGTCGATGTTGCCGAGCGTGTTTCGTGAACAATGGCGCCCCGAAGCGTCGCTCTCTTCGTACCGTGGGGCAGCTTCTTGAGCGCGGTCTGATCGACGACACAGAGGGACTCGCTGGAGTAGAGGCTCGGTTTGCCGTGGCTGTCACGCCCCATGTGGCGGATCGAATCGCGGAAGGTTCTGCAGGAATGGGGGCGCAGTTTGTCCCGACTCGTGCAGAGCTGCGCTTCGAACCGGAAGAGCGAAGCGATCCGATTGGCGATGAGCCGTACAGTCCGCTTCCGGGGCTCACGCATCGGTACCCGGATCGGGTGCTCTTGAAGCCCGTCCATGTGTGTCCGGTCTACTGCCGCTTCTGCTTTCGGCGGGAGCAGGTGGGACCCGATGGGGAGGTTCTTGATCCGCGGGCCCTCGACCAGGCGCTGGGCTGGATTGCATCGCGGGAAGGGATTCGCGAAGTCATTCTCACGGGCGGAGACCCACTGATCCTCTCGCCCCGTCGAATGGCCGGGATCATCAGGAGGCTTGCCCGGATCCCACACGTCGATGTGGTACGCCTGCACACGCGGGTTCCGGTCGTGGACCCCACCCGTGTCACGCCGGAGATGCTTGATGCGCTGCGTGCCGAGGGCGTGGCGACTTGGGTGGCGGTCCACACCAATCATCCCGATGAGCTTGATGATGCGAGCACGAACGCGATGGCACGCTTGGTAGACCACGGGATTCCCCTCATATCTCAGACGGTTTTGCTGCGCGGCGTGAACAATGACGTCACGACACTCACCGCTTTGTTTCGGGGGCTGGTTCGGCGTCGCGTGAAGCCGTACTACCTCCACCATGGCGATCTCGCGCTCGGTACTGGACACTTCCGCACGTCGCTTGCCGAAGGGCGAGCGCTCGTGGATGCGCTTCGAGGAAGGCTCTCCGGTCTTTGCCAGCCCACCTACGTGCTCGACATCCCAGGTGGCCATGGAAAGGTTCCCGCCGCGGCCCCATGGGTGGTGGAAGGCGACGCAGAAGCGTGGAAAGTACGAGACTGGACAGGTGGTGTGCACCGCTATCCGGTCGGTAAGCGGTAGTGCGGAGGCTTGGATGTGTTGCGAGACGCACCCGCCAGGCGCCTACTCAGAAGCGGCGGTGCCGTAGAGCAGGGTCTCCCACTGGATGCTGCGCTTGGTGAGGTCGCGAATCCGAGCCCGACTGTCTTCGCGAGCTTCGGGCGGGGTACCCTTCATGCAAGCCACGACCTTGGAGCCATCGCGGTACAGCACCATTTCCTGCTGTGCCGTGGGCCGACTGTACTCAATGAGTTCCTTCCGGTCGCCATCTCGACGGTCATGCACGGTGGTGACCTGAACGGTGTCGCCAGGCTCGACCACGACGATGGCCAGCTCTTGGAGGTCACCACCAGGACGGGATCCAGTGGTGGCGAGAACCACTTCCGGACCGCCTGTGAGCTCGGGACGCTCGGTCTCGACCCTGGGGCGTCCGGGGAGGGCGACCAGTTGCCGTTCACCTGGAATCAACTCCGGACCACCAACCTCGCCACACCGAACTCGTCGCGTATCGCCTCCGGTCTCGTACGGGGAAAGGAGGGCGTCGCCCGAGAGTCGGGTCCAGCCGATGCCGGCGCGGTCTCGGAGGTCGCCCCGTCGGTTCATGTACGAGTACTGCGTGCCGTAGAGCACACTGGCCTCGTCCGCTGCGACCCCGGCACGTTCCAGTGCAAGGGCGTATACGAGGCGGTCGTCGACGACTTCCCGCGCGTCGCGGTGCCAGCCGTCGGCAGTGGGAACGTTCACCATGGTGGTGAGGGCGGCAGTGAGGATTGCGAATGGAGTAGACATCACCCCCTGATACGGACTTGAGACCCGCGACCTAAAGACCCTCTGGAATTTCGTCTCCTTTTGTTGTGCTCTTGGCGAGCCCAGTGGGGGGGGGCGCAAGGAGGGTGGGGGCCTGGGCCGGGAGTCGAACGGTGACCCGTGTGCCGCCTGAGGGACGCGAGCGGGCAGTCAGCTCACCGGCGTGGGCTTCTACCAAGCGTCGACTGATCGGCAGGCCGAGTCCGGTGCCGTGGTTCTTGGTGGTGTAGAAGGGGATGAAGAGCTTCTGTAGCGCTTCGGGCGACAGGCCTGGTCCATTGTCTTCGATGAGAATCTCAACGGCCTCGACGGGTTTTCGGCCCGGTCCAGTCACTTGTCCCGGCTGCAGCCGGATCGTGACAATGCCCTCGGAACCGACTGCCTCCACGGCATTTTGGACGAGGTTGAGCATCACCTGATGAATCTTTCCTTCGTCGCAGAGAATCGGCGTAATGTTTGGGCTGCCCGCCAGTCGTAGATCCACCGAGCGAGCCGCATCGTTTAGCTGCACCAGCTGCAGTACTCGGTCCAAGAGGGCGATGAGGTCGACCCGTGCGGCATGGATCTTCATCGGACGGGCATAGTCCAGGAACTGTTCGACAACGCCCGCGAGTCGGTTCGTCTCGTCCACGATGACGCCAAGGAGATCGGCAAACTCTTCCGGATCAGGTGTGGACTCGCTCGTGTGCAGATACTGTGCGGCGCCCTTGATTCCTGCCAGTGGATTGCGAATCTCGTGCGCGAGACCGGCGGCCATCGTTCCGAGTGCCGCCAGTCGTTGCTGTTCTTCGAGCGCTTGTACACTGCGAATGTTTTCTAGGATCACGGCCGCGCGGTCGAGGGTGGAGATCAGTCGACGCACCTCGTCTTGGGTAAAGCCCTCGGTCCAGGACTCTGCCTTGAGGTTCAGCCATCCCAGCAGCAGCTCTCCGGAGTGGATCGACACCGTGAGATCGGCATCCATCGTGTTGAGGACCCGCAAGCGTGCGGCGGCTTGATCATGATCCTCGAGCGCACGGTCGACCGAGCGCTGCAAGGCGGCGCGCGGATAGGCACGCTTGCCGGCATTGAAGCCGTCCGTAAATGGGGCGCCCACGATGGCGCGAACCAAGGGGCGTGTGACTTTGCCACGACTCAAGGTGAGCACGAACGCGCGGCGGTCATGATCCCATAGGTAGAGACTCACCAGTGGTGCGCGACCAGACGCTTGAAGGCGTCCCAACAACTCGTCACCGAGGGCGTCCAAGCTGATGACCCGCGACAATGCCGCGTCCACTTCCTCGAGGGTCTGCTCGAGCAGTCTGCCCTGGCGGTTGAACCACTCTCCGGTCCAGGCTTCGAGACGGGCCCGGAGCGGATCGTAGACGGACAGGAACAGAGCCGACGCGAGGAACATCTGGAATGCGATGTGCAGTGGATAGTCGGCAAGGGCATCCGACCATGCCATCGTGACGCTGGTCACCAGGAGCAGCGCGAGTGCTGCGGTAGCGAGAGCCGATAGGCGAGCAAAAATCTCGGTCAGGTCGAGCAGGCGGTGCAGTCGCACCACATAATGCATGGAGTACAGGCTGACCGCACCGAGCACAGCCCCGACGGGTGGCGCAGCCCCTTGTAGGGCAAAGGAGCGCGCTTGACGGGTGAGGGCGCCCACAGGTGCATCGCCGCCGATGGTGCGTACGAGCTGTTCGATGGCGGTGGAAAGAACGGCTGCCCCAACAAGTCCGATCAAAAGCCGAATCCGGCCTCGCTCGACGGCTTGTTCACTGCGTTGGTGGACGCCCCAGAGCCGCTTGCCGCACCATCCAAAGCCAGCCATTGCGTAGAGAGCGAGAACGATGTCTGGTGGGGTGGTCTGGCCGAAGCCGTCATAGAGGCTGGTCTCTACGGCCAGATACATCATGGCGACAAGGGCAGTTGTGCCCCAGAAGCGGCCCACTTCGGCGTGCAGAGGCTGGTCGGCCGGGCGGAAGAACCGGTCGATGAAGGTGAGCAGCGCCACCGGAAGGAACACCCCTGCGATCGCATAGAGGCCCCGCAACGGCAGGAAGCCCGGCAGCAGGTGCAAGGTGAAGGATCCAAACGTGATCGACGCGAGCAAGGCCAGCACAAAGTAGCTGCGGTGGACCGGGTCGCTGCGGTCCTGGTCCCATGCCTGTACGCCAAGTGCGGCACAGGTGATGGACGCGATGAGATAGATGATGGTGTTGATGACGACTCCGAGCATCCGATGGCGACGGGATAGCCTGTCTTGGACCGTGCAGCCTTGGCAAGGAGAAGCCCATGGGACGGGTCGAGCCCGACACGCGACGCGCGCTTTCGAGTCTGCCTTCGATCACGGCCCTGCTGGCAGATCCGGCGCTCGAGGGCGCGCCCCATGGAATGGCCGTGCAGGCTGCACGGGAGGCGTTGGCTGGCCTGCGCAGACAGCTTCTGGATGGGGTGATGGCACCGTCGGAGCTGCCCACCCAGGGTGCGATTGCGCACCGGATCTCGGCCGCGGTCACGCAAGCGCGTCAACACCGCCTCCGCCCGGTCATCAATGCCACCGGGGTGGTTCTTCATACGAACCTCGGGCGAGCGCCGATGGCGGAAGAGGTGGCACACGCGGTTGCTGCGGTCGCCGGTGGCTACAGCAACGTGGAAATGCACCTCGACTCCGGCGCCCGTGGCGGTCGAATGGACGGGGTGGAAGGACCACTGCAGACCCTCACCGGAGCGGAGCGAGCGATTGCCGTAAACAACTGTGCGGCTGCTGTGCTCCTGGCCCTGACGGCACTTGGCCGCGGGCGCGAGGTGGTGGTGAGTCGCGGCGAGCTGGTGGAGATTGGCGGCAGCTTTCGGGTGCCAGATGTGGTCAGCGCAGGCGGTGCCAGACTGGTGGAGGTCGGCACCACCAATCGAACCCGAGCGCGCGACTTTGGCGATGCCATTACCGCAGAGACCGCCGTGCTCCTGCGGGTGCATCCGAGCAACTTTCAGCAAGTGGGCTTTGTGGAGCGTCCTGATCGAGCGGATCTCGTACAAGTGGCTCGTGCGCACGATGTGCCTCTCGTGGAAGACCTTGGAAGTGGACTTCTCGGAGGCGTCCCGGTCGATGGCGTTGGTCTCGAGGGAGAGCGTGTGGAAGCGGCACTGGCCGCCGGGGTCGACCTCGTCTGCTTCAGCGGAGACAAGCTGCTGGGGGGCCCCCAAGCCGGCATCATTGCCGGACGCGCAGATCTCGTAGAGCGCCTCCGACGGCATCCCCTTTATCGGGCGCTTCGGCTCGACAAGCTGGGGCTGATCGCTCTGGAGGTCACCCTTCGCATGTATGTGGAAGGCCGCTCACAAGCCATTCCAGTGCGGTCGATGTTGCAGGCAACATCCGAGGAGCTGCGCATGCGCGCCTTGGAGCTGGAAGCGCAGATCCCGGACAGTCGCATCAAGCAGGATTTCGGCGTGACTGGTGGCGGCGCACTGCCTGGACAGGGGCTTGCCACATGGAATGTGGTGCTGGGCGACCGTTCCGCGGCCCGACTGGCAACCGCGCTGCGCCTTGGAAATCCATCGGTGGTGGTGCGAGTCGCCAATGGAGCAGTACGCATCGATCCGCGGACCATTCTCGGGTCCCAGACGCAAGCCCTCGTGTTGGCGGTCGCAGCGGCCCGCCGAAGCCTCGTGGATGGTCCCACTGCATCATCGAACCCGGCAGACTCTCACCGGTTCGGTTAAGCGCCGGCGATGTCACAAGGTTTCTACGAGTTGTTGGGTGTGGAAGCGGAAGCTTCCCACGACACCATCCGGCAGGCCTACCAGGTTCGTCTGGCCCGGTTGGTTCGTCGGCTGCGTACTGCTCGGCAGAATGGCGCCGACGTGACCATCCTGGAGGCCCAGGAGCGGTCGCTTCGCGAAGCGCGGGAAATCCTTTCCGCCCCAGCCCGACGTCGTCGCTACGACGCCTTCCGGCGGGCGATGGATGGGGGTGTGCCGGACTCGGCCCAGGACCTATGGGAGCAGGTCCGAAACTCGCTTGTTGCGCCCGAAGTGTCGCTTGCGCTGGCTTCGGTCAAGGCGCTGACCGATCTTCCACTGGGCCAGCCCGTTCCGGCTCCGTCTGAGCCTGCGCGTGTGCAGCGGGTGGAATCGGATGCCGGCGCCTACGCAGCCGCACCCGTCGCCGCATCGAGGGGGCCGGAGCGTCCCACTTTGGTGCCTCCCACCGATCCTGGAATCGAGATCACTTTGTCCGACGATGAGCTGGCTTGGTTGGAACATCCGCCCACCCCGGCACCGGTCCCTGCAGCCCCCATTCTCGCGGAGGTCCATCCCGACCCTGCGTGGGCAGAGGACACATGGTCGGACCGGGTCGATGCGCGGATTGCGCAGACGGATCCCGACCGCAGCATCGACTACGACCGCGACACGGAGCAGGACGAAGACGAGTACGACTACGAAGATGATGACTACGGAGACGACTTTGACGACTTCGACGATCACGATCTTCGCCCCACAGACACGCCTGAGGCGGGATCGGCGATTCCGGGGCTCGGCTTCTTGTCCCGTTTGAGTCTTCCCAAGCCGCCCGCTTGGAGTGGCGGAGATGGTCCGCGCGACGAAACCGGAGACGGTCCATCACTGGTCTCGATCCCGCATGCGCATCGCACGGAGCCACCGGCGTCGGTGGCTGGCACTGGTCCCTTTCTTCGAGAGACCCGTGAATCGCTCGGCATTTCACTCGACGAGCTCTCGAAGAGCACCCGGATCTCCACGCGGTACCTCGAAGCCATCGAGGCTGATGATTTCGAACGCCTGCCTTCTCCCATCTTTGTGAAAGGCTATCTGAAGCAGGTCGTCGAACAGCTTGGGCTGGATGCGGATGGTGTGGTTGAGTCCTTCATGGCGGCCTACCACTCGCGGAGAGGTTGAGTCCCTGCCATGTCCGACCCTCGCGTGCATCGGACAGAGGCCACGAAGGCCGGGCGCTTGGATGCTGTCCTTGCACATCAAGTGCCGCTCTCTCGCAGTCGCCTCAAGGCGCTGATTCAAGAGGGGCGCATCACCGTCAATGGTGAACTGGAGCGGTCACCTCGGCGAAAGGTCTGGGCGGGGGACGTGTTGGTCGTGCATGAGCCGCCGCCACCCCCGAGCGGACTGCGTGCACAGGACCTCGATGTACCACTGCTGCACATCGACGATTCCTGTGTGGTGGTGGACAAGCCGGCAGACATGGTGGTGCATCCCGCGAAAGGCCATCCCGACGGCACCCTCGTCAATGGCCTGCTGCACCTCATCACGGAAGCTCGACACGAGGAGGGTCCGTACCCAACCCCCCCGGGAAGGCCTGGAATCGTGCATCGACTCGATCGCGGAACGAGCGGTGTGTTGGTGGTCGCGCGCACACCTGCCGCGCTAACGCACCTTGCCGCGCAGTTTGCCGCGCACACGGTGGACCGGGCCTACGCGGCTCTGGTTTGGGGGGCAACGCCCGGCCCTTCGGGTACCATCGATGCGCCTCTGGCCCGCCACCCGGCCGACCGCATGCGGTATTCCGTCCAAGAACGAGGGAAGCGGGCTGTGACCCACTGGAGTCGCATCGCCGAGGCCCGCTACGGTGTGGCCGGAGATGCGCGGGGCGGCGCCCTCTCCCTTGTGCAGTGTCGGCTGGAGACCGGGCGAACCCACCAGATTCGCGTGCACATGCACAGCATCGGACTGCCACTTGTGGGAGACCCGCTGTATGGCCGTCGCAAGCCCATTCCCAGTTCGCTTCGGGAAGCACTTGGTCCCATCGACCGGCAGTTGTTGCATGCCGGTCGCCTGGGCTTCGAACATCCTGTGCAGGCGGAGCGGCTGAAGTTTCTCCGCCCACCGGCGGCTGACTTTCGCCGCGTGTTGCTCGAGCTCAAGCTGCCGGTGCCGTTTCTGGTCTGATTCCCCGGCGCAAAAAGCACAACGCCCCGTCCACAGGGACGGGGCGAGAGAGACGCAGCACGGAGCCGAGGCTCAGAGGCTGCAGTCACCGGCGTTGGGGTCGGTGCACTCTTCGCCGTTGCTTCCGCACAGCGGATGGCAGTTTTCCATCGAGACGCAGGCAAGCTGCTGGCCGTAGTTCGAGCCGATGATCTGGTCGACCTCGACCTGTGCACAGTACGGCAGGCTGTCGCTGCTGCAGGGCTCACAGGTCACACCGAGAGGCGCGAGGAAGGCGCAGATTTCGTCGGGATCTTCGGTTCCGGCGAGGTCTCCTGCGAGCGGTGCGAGCACCCGAGCGTCGAGCTCACCGAGCAGGCGGCCGCCGCCGAAGTAGCTGCAGTCGGGCGCAAACGCACCGCTGATGCTCAAGCTGGAGATTTCGATGGGAGTGCCGCTGATGTCGAGCTCCACCTCTGCAGGGCCGACGCTGAACGCGGGGTTCGTGAATGCGGCCGCTTCGGGGAAGTCGATGCTGGGCGTGCAGTAGTCCTGCAATCCACCCACGCTCTCGGAGATGGCACCAAGCATCAGGATTTCGCTTTCGCTGGCGGTGTCGACACCAAGCAGCACATCTACGGTGAGGGCGCTGAAGAGCAGATCCGCGATGGCCTCACCGGGCTTGACGAACCGAGCGCTCAGGAGGTCGACCCGGTAGGACCGACCGGTGAGGTCACAGTCGATGGGGGTGCCCAGCTCGCTGGTGGTGAAGGTGATGGAGCTGCCGCTCTCCCCGTTGCAGGTGCTCACGGTCATCGAGTATTCGGTGTTCGGCGCGAGGTCAGCGCTGGGGTCGAAGATCACGCGGGTGTCGTCTTCCACGGTGATTGTGCCAGCGACCTCGGCACCACTCGCATCGGCGAGGGTGATGGTGGCCGTTTCGTCGGCTTCGCTGAGAAGTGCTTCGACAGACGACTGGTAGTAGAAGTCGGTGACGCCGGATTCCGGAAAAGTGGTGAAGGTGACGTCGCAAGCAGCGTCGCCACCGTCGGTTGCGCCGGAGCCACCGCTGTCTTTACCGCCGCTGGAACAGCCAACGATGGTGAGGGAAGCAAGGATGCCAAAAGCGCAGTACATCGAACGAATCATGGTTTCCTCCATCTGGGTGGCTCGCCGTCGGCTGCGGGTTTTCTACCGGATGCGATTGGTAGCGCAGTGACGTCGTGGCCACGACTCGCGCACCCTACTCGGACTTCCACCGCCTGTCAACGCATCGATCGGGCATCTCGCCTGACCGATAACCACGGCGCGGCCGTTGTTTTGGGACGCTTGTTCGGCAACTGTCGTAAGAGAGGCTCAAGCAGGTGCATGCACCCCGAAACGCTCTGAGACTTCCTTCACCATGGCGTCGAGAAGCCTTTGTTCATCAGTGTCGAGGTTGCCACGGGTCTTCTCTTGCAGCAGCTTGAGCAGGTCGAGGTTGTACCTCGCAAGGCGGAAGTCCTTGGGATGGTCCTTCGGACCCTCGACATCGCCCATGGCGACGAGCGCAGACTGGCTGAGGCTGACCACGAGGTGAGTGAATGAGCAGGGTATGGAATCGGTGGCCATGAGTGGCTCCTGGGTGCGAGAGAAACAAGGAATGCAAAGGATTAGAGAGCGGCGGAGACCCGAACGACATGCATCCGCCGCTGAATCGTAAACAGAGCGGTTGGGCGATGACCGCTCTTTACGCGTCCGACCTGAGTACGGAACGCTTCTACCGTGGGAGTGGCATGCCCGTTGATGGCCAAGATCCGGTCTCCTGCTCGGAGACCCCGCTGGGCAAGGGAGCCACGCGGATCGAGCTGTTGGAGGACCACACCACGGCGCTCTGTGGTCGCAGCGATATTTGCGCCCATGATGGCCCGAATGGAACGATCGATCGACCGGTCGGGAAGGGGCGTGGTGGCCAATTGCAACTCGAGGCTTCGGCCCGAACGAATGGCGTCGAGCGAAAAGCTGCGGCCGGGGTCGTATGCGGCGAGGTGAGCATTGAGGTCTGAGCGGCCGTGAAGCTCTCGTCCGTCGATACCCACGAGGAGGTCGTCTGCGGTAAGACCGATCCGTGCAGCGGGGCTGTCTGGGTAGACGCGCGTGACCCGAATCGCGATGCGGCGTCCGGTTGCAGTACGGATGGCGATGTCGTCGAGATCGACGCCCAGCCATGGTACTTGCACGGTCCCGAACTGCACGAGGTCTCGCGCTACTTTGACGGCCCGATCGACGGGGATGGCGAAGCCGATGCCGCGTCCCTGCGGGTATATGGCCGTGTTGATCCCAATCAGGCGACCTGTGATATCGAGGAGTGGACCGCCTGAGTTGCCGGGGTTGATGCTGGCATCGGTCTGGATGAAGTCCTGGTACACCCGGTCGTCGGTCTCCAGGGGGCGAGAGACGGCAGACACCACCCCGGTGGTCACGGTGTGTCCCAAGCCGAAGGGATTCCCGATGGCGATCACCGGTTCCCCGAGCAGCAGGTCGCCCGATGCGCCCACCGCAACGGCGTTGAGTGGGGGATCTGTCGCCGGAGGGGCGATGCGGAGCACCGCGAGATCGAGCTCCGGAGCGGTGCCGACCAGCTTGGCATCATAGCTTCGGCCATCCGCAAAGGTGGCCGTGATGCGGTCTGCACCGCGGATGACATGGTCGTTTGTGAGGACGACACCATCTGGCGACAGGACGACGCCGGAGCCTTCACTGCTGCCGGTTCGGGTCTGGAAGAAGAGGTCGGTCTGGGTGAACTCGGTGGTAATCGACACCACACTCGGCGCGACCTTCTCGACAGCCTTCACCACTGGTGTCCGCCGCCGCGGATCGATGTCTGCGGCGGGCCGCACCGCCATCAGGTGTACACCGGCGGCCAGGCTCCGTGGGTTGGGCGTGGCCTCGGCCGATGTGGCCCAGGTCAGGGCGACCATACAAAACCCTACGCGGAGCCTGTCGGATGGGCGCATAGAAGGAACCGAGGGAGTGCGGATCGGGAACATGGTGTGTCCGTACCCAGCGCGGGGAGGCCGACGGCTATGCACCGATTCGGACAAGGCAAGCGGTGGCGTGGCCTTCGCTGCCCGACCGCGCTACGGCAGACGGCGATTTGTCGCGGTACGATTGTCGCTGAGCGCTTCCGGAGGCTCCTTGTTCCTGTCCGCCCCGTCGATTCCCGACCCAGCAGCCCGCCCTTCGGGAACCCGCACCTTGCTGCGAACCCTGGTGGTGTTCGCTGCTCTTGCGATGACCGGAATTCTGGACCCGCTGACGGCCGATGCGGCCCGCCGCCAGCTCACGCTCGAAGAGCAGTATGAGCTTGGACTCAAGCAGTTGAAGCGCGGCTACTATGTGAAAGCGCTTGAACAGTTCAACCGCATTCGCAACTACCACCGCGATGACCCGCTCGCCGTGAAGGCCGAGCTGGCGATCGCTGACGTCTACTTCAAGAAACATGAGTGGGACCAGGCACGCGATGCCTACGAGGACTTCCTGCGTTGGCACCCGCGGTATCCCGAGGCCGACTACGTCGTGTACCGGCTGGGGATGGCGATGTACAAAAAGTCCAATCGCATCGCTGCTCGGGACCAGACCTGGACCATCCGGACCGCCGAGACGTGGAGCGGGTTCACGTCGCGGTTCGCTGACAGCGAATACAAAGACGACGTAGACAAGAAGCTCCAGGAGTGTCGCGAGCGACTGGGCAACAAAGAGTTGATCATTGCGCAGTTCTATCGGCGGCGAAAAGCGTGGGAATCCGTCGAACGCCGCGCAGCCGGTATTCTTGCGAACCATGCGGCGACCGGGTCGATGCCAGAGGGCATGGGACTGCTTGCGGAAGCACGCGCTTGGCAGGGCGAGTCTTCTGAGGCCACCGCCCTGCTCGACAAGCTCGAAGCACTGGATGCGCGAGAGGCTGCACGAGCGCGTCGTCGCGTGTCCCGTGCCAAGCCCGACGACATGGGAACGGGCTCCTGAGCGTGCCGCGTCCGATTGCGTGGTGTCTGTGTGGGCTCTGGCTGGGTTGTACGGGCAAGGACGAGGACGCGCTCGAGTCGGGCGACTCCGCTACCTCCGCTTCGGTTCTGGAAGGGACCATGCTTGCGCACGACGGGTGGGTATATGCGCTCCCAGAGGCCGACCCATTCTATACGCACGCGCCCGAGGCCGACCCCTGTCCTTCGGTGGGGTACAAAGCGGAAAACGGATTCTTCGAGCTGGAGACGGACTACTGCGCGGTGGCGAGCTTCTCCCAGGCCACACCCGTCGACTTGCCCGCTGGGACCCGACTGCGGATGGTGGTGTGGAACCTCGACCTCTGGGCCCCAGATCCGGGCTACGAAGCTCTCCAGTTTCTCCGCCTTGGTGACACCGAGGTTTGGAGCCGCACAACGCCAGTGCCGGGCGACGAATCGGTGGAGGAAGTATTTCTGGACCTCACGGCAGACCTTCCTGCAGGAACGGTCGCTTGGTACCACCTGCGCAACCACGGGGTGAATTCCTGGCGCATCGGTGACGTGGAGCTTGCGCCGTAGACTCAGCGACGGGAACGGGTCGGGCGTCGCCCTTTTTTTAGGCCCTTTTCGAGCTCGTCGCGGATGACGCGATGCAGCCCCCCAGGGGTATGCACTGCAGCCTCAGCCCGATCCGGAGACGAGGCCGCCCAGGTCCGGACCACGCGACCAATCCCCTTGCGCACTTGTGGGTTGGAGTCGTTGAGGAAAGGGGGCAGGACCTCTTCGAGGATTTCATCGAGCGGCGCGTCGACGAACGCCACCCGCCGTTGCTCCAAGCGGGCACGAAGACCAGCGGCCGATGGGCCCTCGATGGGAACCGGAAGCGCCGCGAGCAGCGCAATGACTGCAGCGCGTCGACTGAAAGGGTCGGCATTACGGGCATCCAGCAAGTCGGAGGGCCCCTTGCCTGCCCCAGACAACAGGGCCGGCATCCACATCAGCCACCCCAGCGCATCCGCGGTCTGGATGTCGTCGGTGAGCGACAGCCAGTAGCGGCATAGCTCGAGGCCCGACTCCGGATCGTCGGGGGTGGCTGCAGCAGCCAGCCCCACGGCCACCAAGCCGTCTTCGAAGGCTGTGGAAAACAGCAATTTGAGCTGCGCCACGTCGGTGGCTTCGTCGAGATGAACGCCCGACTTCCATCCGGCCAGGATGGCTTCGGTCATCGCCGAGCCGGGCGCCCCCCGAACTCCACGGAGCGGAGAAATGTGCTTCTTCAAGCCACGCGCCTTCTGGGGGGTAGCGGCTTTGGACAGGATCTGGCTTAGCGTCGACGCAGTCAACATGGGGACCTCGCAGCGGGCGCGGGTGTATCCGTTCTGGGGCCGATGGGTCGAGCCTTGCGCGTTACCTCGGCAGTCCCGCTACGCACCCCGGACCCCCATCGTGTCTTCACAGCCCATTCCGCCATCTGGCCGACCGATCAATCCGCACTCCATCATTCGCAAAGTTCTGATGTGGTGGTTTCGTTCGCCTGATGTCGCCTATGTGAGTGTGAACGGCCAGATGGACATGACCAACGCTCTCGCCTATCTGGAGCGGCTTGCAGCACAGCCGGGGCCCAAGGTGTCGGTTCAGCACCTCTTGGCCGGTGTGATCTCCCGCACGTTGCACCATCACCCTGCTGCCAATGCTCGCATACTGAACCATCGGATCGTGCCCGTCGCAGATGTGGGTGTGGCCATGCCCGTGAACCTGCTCGGACATGCCGCCGAGTCGGCGTCAGAGCTGGGAATGGCCTTGGTCGAGACCGTGCAGAAGCGCAGTCTTCGGCAGATCTCGGAAGCGACCCGTGGAGCGGTGAAGGTGGAGCGCGAAGGCAAGTCATCGAATTCGGTCTTGGCGGCGATCAAGGGACTTGCCAAGCGGATGCCGCAGCCGGTGTTGAACCGTGCGCTCGATGCCATTGACCAGCGACTGCAGAATCCACTGCTGGCGACTCCGTTTTATCGGGCCCTTCCGGTCACGACGGGCCTCACCAATCCGGGAGCGGCCTTGGCCAACCTTCCAGGGGCGCGATTCATGGGAGGCGCGTTCACGCTGCCACAGAAGCTGGTCCACATTGGAACGCTGTGGGGCATCGCGCCCATCTCCGACGATGTGTTCGCCATCGGTGGAAAGGCAGTGGTTCGGCCCGCCCTTCCTGTGCTGCTCATCTTTGATCATCGACTGATTGATGGTGTTGCGGCCGGTCGCATCCTTCAGTACGCCTACTACATCCTGCAGGATCCGGAGCGGTGGTTCGGCCCGGATGGAACCCATGAAGGGCCGGAGCCGTACCGACCCTGACTCGATGCCCTGCGGCCCGATGCGCTCCAGGCTCGGATTGATGCGCGGCACGGAGCGGCGTGGAGCAGCGCCTGTCTCGGGCATCTGCTACTGCACGGCGCCATGCGTTTCCCAGTGGTCGAGCTCCTTTTCGAGTGCGTCGAGGCGGTCTTCCAGCTCTGCGAGCTGGGCATCTCGTTCCGCGGCTGGGTCGACAAAATCGGGGCGTTCGCGTTCGCGGATTGCGCGAATGGCGGAACGTGCAGATTCCTGCTCGCTCTCGACACGAGTGGCTCGACGGTGGGCTTCGAGAAAGGGGATGCTCTGTTCGTCGCCGACGCGTCGGAGCACACCGATGGCGCGCTGTCGGGTGCGCAGATCCACGTCGCTGAGCAACGGCTCGGCGAAGCGAGCGACGGTCGGGCCGTATTGTTCGCGAAGGACCGGATCGGCTTGGCTTTGCACCCATCTCGCAGCGGCATCAACCCCAGCGATGTGATTGCCGAGCGGCAAGCGGGTGTCGGTGAGCAGTCGGAGATCCCGAGCCTCGCCGTGGTTGCTCAAGATGCGCATCGAACTGCCCACGAGACGTTTGTTTTCCTGACCCGTGAGGCGGGTGTTCTTGCGAGCCAGGCGAAGGGCCTCCTGGGGGGAGACGCGACCGAGGGAGGACAGCGCTGCGGCTCGGATGTCGGGGTTGATGTCGGTGCTGGCCATGCTCACCAACGTGCGGGCTGAAGCTGGACCTGCACTTTTTCCGAGGGCGTCGGCGATGGCTTTGCGCACGGGCTCCGTGGGCGTGGTGGCGGCGGTCGTGAGTGCCTCCACGTTTCGCTGAGTGCCGAGGGCCCGAGCGGCGGCCCGCC
>CAJWOS010000098.1 GCA_913044235.1 uncultured Pseudomonadota bacterium | reverse complement strand
CCCGATGGGTACGACTCCGCCGGAGCGAACGTTCGCTCCGCGGCCCCCGGATAATCGGGTCACGACGCGCTAACCGAAGAAGAGGACGGGTACGACTCCGCCGGAGCGAACGTATGAACCGTCTATGCGCGGTCGCGCAGGCGGCGACCCAGCGCTTCGCCGAAGCCGTGGCCGCCGTGGAAGCACTCGGCGGCCCCGACGTGCTCATCCACAATGCCGGCGTTGGTCAGCGTGCATCGGCACTGGGTACGTCAGCGGAAGAGGAACGGGCCATCATGGAGGTCAACTTCTTCGGACCGACCCAGCTCACCCGCGCCACCCTCCCTGGGATGATCGCACGCGGCGGCGGCCAGCTGGTGGTGATCGGCAGCATCGCGGGACGAGTCGCCCCGGCCTATCGGACTGCCTACGCCGCTTCGAAGCATGCCGTGATGGGATGGTTCGAGGCTCTGCGCGCGGAACATGCCGACGACAACATCTCCATCACAGTGGTGATGCCCAGCTACGTGTCCACGGACTTCGGACGCAACGCGCCGGCCACCACCGAAGATGAGGGTCGCAACCTCGACACCGACGATGGTCGGATCAAGCCTGAGTGGGTGGCCCAGCGCGTGGTGCTCGCTACCGCCTGGGAGCAGAAGGAAGTGATCATCGCCGGGAAAGAACGACTCGCGCTGCTGTTGCGGCCGTTCATGCCCCGCGTGATGGCCAATGTGCTCGCACGACGCGCTCGGAAGCTCCGGCTGGGTCGCGAAAAAGCACTGACCGGCCCTACGGAGGAACCCGCAGGACCGGTCGAACCCTAAGTCGCGGCGCGATCAGCGACGGCGAACCACACTGTTACCGGCGTAAACTGCCGCATCGTCGAGTTCTTCCGCAATCCGAAGGAGCTGGTTGTACTTTGCGACCCGCTCCGAACGGCACGGAGCCCCCGTCTTGATCTGGCCAGCGTTGATGGCAACGGCGAGGTCAGCGATGAAGGTGTCTTCGGTCTCACCGGAGCGGTGACTGATCACGGTGGTCCAGCCAGCACGCTGCGCCATCCGGATGGCGTCGAGGGTCTCGGTCAGGGTACCGATCTGGTTCACCTTGATGAGGATGCTGTTTCCTGAACCCTCTTCAATGCCGCGCGCAAGGCGCACGGTGTTGGTCACGAGCAGATCGTCACCCACAAGCTGGATCTTGTCGCCCAGTCGCTGTGTGATGAGGTTCCAGCCTTCCCAGTCGTTTTCGTCGAGGCCGTCTTCGATGCTGTACAGGGGGTAGCGGTCGCACAGGTCGGCGTAGAAATCGACCATGTCTGCCGAAGAGAGGTCCTTGCCACCCATCTTGTACACGCCATCGTGGCAGAACTCGCTCGCGGCGACATCCAGAGCCAGTCGGATGTCGGTTCCTGGGGTGTAGCCGGCTGCCTCGATGGCTTCCACAAGCAGCGCAAGAGCTTCTTCGTTGCTCCCCAGGTTCGGGGCAAAGCCGCCCTCGTCGCCCACAGACGTGGCGAGTCCCCGCTTCTTGAGCACGCCCTTGAGCGCGTGGAAGGTCTCGGTACCCATCCGAAGCGCTTCGGAGAAGGACTCAGCGCCCACGGGTGCGATCATGAACTCTTGGATGTCCACATTGTTGTCCGCATGCGCGCCGCCATTGAGAACGTTGAGCATCGGTACAGGCAGGAGGTGTGCGCCCACGCCGCCAATGTGCCGATACAGTGGAATGTCGAGCGTCCGTGCCGCCGCACGTGCCACCGCGAGCGAAACACCGAGGATGGCGTTTGCACCGAGCCGCCCTTTGTTGTCGGTGCCATCCAGGTCGATCATCAGCTGGTCGATCGCCCGCTGGTCGTGGACGTCCAATCCCACGAGATGTTCCGCAAGCCGGTTGACGTTCTCGAGCGCCTTTGAGACGCCCTTGCCCTTCCACTGGCCTGCATCGCCGTCGCGAAGCTCCACGGCTTCATGCTCACCGGTGCTCGCACCGCTGGGGACCGCGGCGCGGCCGACCTCGCCGTCTTCGGTCATCACTTCCACTTCCACCGTGGGATTGCCTCGTGAGTCGAGGATCATGCGCCCATGCACTTCGAAAATTGCCGACATTGTCCGTCTCCTGAAAAATTGAGCGCCGGGGCTATCGCCGGCCCCCCACAACGGCAACCGGCGGCCCACCATCACGGCGCGACGGCGTTGCTTATCGCCCCCTCCAACGATACGACGCCCCGTCAATCTGGGCGCGACCGTGCAAAACCGGCTCCGCATCTTGTATCTTTCCGGTCCTCGACACGGCCGTCCGTCGGCTCCGTATCTTTTCGACGTATCTCTTCGACCGCCACCCCCATTGTTCGGTCGCCACCCCGCTGTGAGGACGCCCATGCGGCATGCCATCCTGCGAACCCTCGTCGCCGCTTCTCTTTGCTCCTGGTCTGCCCGTGCAGAGGCGGCCGAGTTCCAGCAGTTCTCGTCCACATATGGTGCGCTTGAGCTTGAGGGCATTGTAGAGACCCCGCTGTACGCTTTTCCCGGATTCGGGATGCTGCCTGTGGTGGCCGTTCAGGTGGGAGAGGCGCGGCTGTTTCTCGGACTTGAGCCCAGCATCGACGACCTCTACCTGAGCGCAGACGTCGTCTCCGCGCTCGGGCTCAAGACTCGAGACCAGAACACCTCGACCAAGTCCAAAGCCGACGACTTCGCCGTCGGCTCGCTGGAGCGACTGTCCATCGGTGACCTGCACCTCGACGGGCTGCGATTCACCACCATGGCCGACCCCAAAAACGAAATCGAGAAGGCGTCTGACTTTTCATCCGTCGGACGAAACAATGTGCTCAAGCTCGATGGGGTCCTGGGGCTCGGCCTGCTTGAAGAAGTAGCATGGGCCATCGTGCCGTCTGCTGGCGTCGTGCACTTTACCCGCTCGATACATGGGCAAGGAGACGCGCTCGTCGTCGCCACCGGAACCCAGCTCTCGGCACCCGAAGACGGTCCCGCGGCACACTTTTCTCCATCGGTATCCTACCGAGTCGAAGGCAAGAAGTCCTGGACAGGCACGTCGCTGTCCGCTTGGCTGGACGTGGGCGGAAGCCCCTCCCAGATGGCCATCACGTTCGCGCCCATTGGGATGAAGATCACGCCAGAGGCGGTCGAAGACCCGGCGGTACTCGGAAGCATCGATGGCGTCGACAGCGGCTTGGTGAGCGTGAATACCGGCGAAACCACCGTCGAAGTCGTCGCGCGGTTCGACAAAGCCTACACATACCATCAGCAATTCCTCAGCGATACCAACAAGGTCCACGGCTTGGACGGGGTCCTGGGGCGCGACCTGCTCGGTCAATACGACATCGCCTTCAACGTCCACACCGGTGCACTCTCCCTCTCGAAGTATGAGCAGAACAACCGGCTCGACCCGGTCCCGCTGATTCTCGCCGACGACGAAGCCGCGCTCAAGCAAGCGATCGAGACGCCTCCCGAAGCAGAAGAAGAGGTCGCGAAAGACACCTCCCTCCCTGCCGGTACCGCAAAGGCGTGGCAAGCGGTGGCGAGGGCCCGGGAAGCAAGCGGAGACTTCCAGGGCGCCATGGACGCCTGGAAGACCACAGCGCAGTTCGAGCCCAATGACTGCGAGGGCTGGCTCAACTACGGCCTGCGCGTACTCGAGTTCACGGCAACTCCCTCCGACGCGAGAGAGGCCTTGACCAAGGCATCCCAGCAGTACCACGCGTGGTGGGACTGGGCTCCCGAGGTGCGGGTCGCCCTCACCGAAATCATCGAAAAAGCCGACGAAGAAAACGCAGACTACTACTTCCAACCCGACGACGTCGACTTCATCATGGTCAACGACATCCGCGAGCACGATGTCGCGATGGGTGCACCGGCACCGAGACTGCCTGAGACCGGCATGTTGGTCCGATCACAGCAGGATACCTGCGATTACGCCGACGGCCTTCTTGCACGGATTGCGCTGCTTGAGGGTGACTTCGCGACCGTTGAACAGCTGTATGAGGACACCTTCGACCTCGACCGGTATGTCGCCGACCTGTATGGTGCCGCGTCCATTGTAAACGGGGAGCCAAAGCGTGCCCACGAGCCGCTGCGACAGGCGCTGATTCGCGAGTGGTGGACCGGTCCTTCTGGACACCGGCGGGCCGTGCTCGCACAGGCCTACATCGCCCAGGGCGACCGCGAGACCGCAAGCAAGCTCCTCCAGCGGGCGACGGAGATATCCAACAGCTACATGGTCCAACGCCAGTGGATGCTCAACGCTATCGAAGTGCATGGTCTGGAAGAGACCGCGCGCAAGGCAGAAGCGGAAGCTCGCCTGTACCCAAACAGCAACATGGCACAGCATGTCTGGCTCGCCATCGAGCAGCAGGTCGGGAACGACGCGAAGATCGCTGAAGCGACCGAACGGGCCGAGCAGGCGCTCCGTCGGGACGAGCTGCATTACCCGAACGGGAGCGGGCCGCACTTCGCCGCGGCGCACCTCTCTCTCCTGAAGGGAGAGCTGGACGACGCCGAAGCCTCCGCGAAAAAGGCATGCGAGCTGGGGCCACAGTACGGCTCGAATTGGGCCATCGCCGCAGAAATCGCAGCCGCGCAGGGCGACAGCGAAGCCGAAGCCGCCTTCATCGTCCGCGCCGCACAGGCGTCGCCCCTTGTGGTGGAATACCTGGCGAAAGCGCTTGCCGAGACGGACTGACAGCCCACCCGTCGGCCTCGTTCCGCACTGTGGGGCACGCACGTACCCATCGCTCCTCGCCGTATGACCGCCCGGACGGCTACATCAGTAGCCGCTCCACCAGCGGTAAGAGGGTGCCCGTGTAGAAGTTGGTGCCCACGAAGAGCACCACCTGCAGCGCCAGCGAGACCAGCGTGAACACCATCAGCCAGAGCGCCACGCGGCGAACCCTGCGGAGGCGGGACACATGCTGGTCAGATGGGTAGCGTCCGGCATCCACCAGTGCCTGCTCGGCGTCGGCCTGTAGATACGCCACGAGCGTAAGGGCAGCACCTGGCACACCCGTGAAGCAGGTGATCCCGAGAAGGTCCAAGGGTGCTGCCACCACGAGCAGCAACGTGATTCGTCGCAGGCGTGGCGTGGGGTCGAGTGCAGGGAGCGGCGGCTCGCCGTCGAAGAGGGCATCCACCTTGGGAAAGGCCCGGTCTGGCTCAGCGTGGCTCAAACGAGAAACCCGTGCAGCAGTCGCCGATATGCGTTCACCGCTGCTTCGTCGATGTCCATCCCGGTGCCATCGGAGCGCACCACAACGATTCCATCTTCACGGAACGCCTTCCATGCATTCTTCAGGTTGACCATCGACAAGGCTTCTGGCCGCAACAACTCATCCGCTCCCAGGCGTGGACGCCCCCAAGACTGGAACTGCTTCACGAAGTCTCGCCGGGTGGCATCCCGTTCTCGCAAAGCGCTCATGGCTCGCAGCACGAGATGGTAGCTCTCCACGAAGTTCCTCGTGAGCTCCGCAAGCTCATCGAGCCATGCGGCGTTCACCACCTTCCAATTCCCATCTGCCACCCACTCCACCGCTCCATACTCCACCAGATCCTGCATCGCAGTCGCACCCAGCTCATCGAGTGAGGTCTCCGGATCGAACGGGAGCTCGTACCGCAGCAGGAAGATGAGGGTCTGGAACTGGCTCAGCACCTCCCTCTCGTCGAGCGCTCCTCGGCGGATGCCGGAGCGCACGCAGGCCGCAAGCAAGCTGGCCGGTGCAAGGAAGTGAATCGTAGTGTTCTTGTAGTAGTCGAGTGCGATGCGCTCCTCTGGAACCACGCGCACTCGACGAATGCCTTCCTTGTCGGCAGGTTGGACCGCGCGGTTTCGCATGAACCTTGCGAGTGCGGTGTCGAGCACAGAATCGGAGAGGAGGTCGCGGCTGCACTGCGGCGCCTCCTTGCGCTCCAAGAGGCCCAACAATCGCGCAGCCCGAGGGCGGATTTCGTCGTGCCGAAGGATGGGGCGACTCTGGGCGAGCAGTGCGGTCGCAAGCAAGCTCGTGGGCAGCACGATCATTCGCTCTGCGATGCGGTACATCAACCGCTCGCCGGTCTGTTGCAATGCCTCCCGGCGCTGGTCGCGCGAAAGCTCAGGCCAGGCGGCCGCTTGCTGGTCAAAGACCTCTCGTGCCGTGAGTGGCTTGCCCACACGCAAATACACTTTGCCGTAGCGCTGCTTCAACACCCGACCTGCGCGGACCACCTGCCCGATGTCTTCGGTGCGCTTGTCTTCACCGCCAAGCTCGCGAGCGTAGGCTCCAGCTTCCGCAATCTGTTCGTAGCAGATGGCCATTGGCAGGAAGGTGACGTCGCGGTCCTGACGGATGTTGGAGGCTGCATCAAGCACCATCGACAGTACGCCATGGCGGGCAGGCAACAGCTTCCCGGTCCGACTCCGGCCTCCCTCGAGATAAAATTCAATCGGAAAGCCATCGCGAATGAGCTGCCGCAGATACCGCTCAAAGACCACAGGAAAGACCCGCTCACCCTTGAAGCTACGCCTGATGAAGAAACCGCCCACACGGCGAAGCACCGGCCCGAGCGGCCAGAAGGCGAGATTGTCGCCAGCACACACATGTGGGATGTGTAGGTCGTGCTGCCAGAACACCCAGGAAATGAGGATGTAGTCGAGGTGCGAGCGGTGGCACGGAACAATGATGGGCGTGCCCGACCGAAGGGCATCGCGCACTCTCTGGGCATCTTCGGGGCGCATGTCGACCCCGTTGAAGATGCGTGTGAACAGGAGCCGGCAGAAGTGGTCGGCAAACCGCACGAACGGAAACGACATGCGAGCCGACATTTTGTCGAGCATCCGCTCCACCTGCGACTGAACCACTCCAGGCGGGCGTCCCGTCTCGACGGCCTCGGTACGCACGACGTCCTGCACCTCGGGCGAGGACAACACGTTGCGCCGCACCCACCGATAGGGCCGAGTGCGAGGGCCTCGGACCGTGTGGGTTTCTCGCCACAGGTACCGACGCAACAAGAGCCGCGCAGCACGGGTCTGTCGACGGGGTGACTCGTCGGCGAGTCGCTCCAGCAGCTCCCGCATGTTCACTGGCTGTCCCGCCTGCACGATGGCCTCATTGGACCGCGAGCCCACGATGGCGAGCTTCTGCAACGGGCCAGGCTCGTCTTCGGCGCCCAGTACAAAGCGCTCGACGTCACTGCGGGTGGCACGGGGCTGCCGCTTCCAGATGACCACGACGGGAACCACCTGAATGTCGCGCTCCGACCGACGCTGCGCCTCAAGCAGCGCATCCATCGGGTCCACCCCCTCCGTCTCCCTTCGACTGCTCAGGGTGCGGGGTCGAACCGCGAAGAGACACGTGGTCATTCCACCCGCGATGGCATCCGACAGCCAGCCTGTGCTGAGAGGGTCCGGTTCCGGACCGAGCCGCAGCCGTCGCTGAAGGGCCGCCCGCCAAGTGGCCAGCGCAGCCATCCCTGACTGGAACATCGTGGTGCGAAGCCCATGGGTGTACCGAGCAAGAGGCAGCCGACGACTGTTCAGCATCTTGTTGAGCGCCAGCCAGTCGATCATCGACCGAGTGTGCAGCATGTACACCACGGTACCGCTCTGCGAAGCCCGTCGAATGTTTTCGGCCGAGTGTTCCTCCAGCCGAAGTCGGCGCAAGAGCAGCCCAAGCCCCGAGAGGTGGTAGAGCGGCCCGAAACGACGCAGCATGCTGGATCGATGACGTGCCTCCACCGAGGCCATCCGGTTGAACGTGAGCTTTCGTGGAACAGCAACACGCGCCGCCGATTCGCGATCCTCCGTAGAGACCGCCGCTGCAGCGCTTCCCGAATCAGATCGACTATTGGTGGGAGCCTTCGACATGGCGGCCGTCTAACCGAACAAACGGGCAGCGGGATCGGCGACTGCCATCCTCAGCCACGGTTCCACGCGGTTTGCCGAATTTTCTCCTCCACAAAGAACCTCGCCGTGCGGGATTGGACACCGCCGACCAGATCTCCGGGTCACGCGGCCTGCCCTTGCCGAGGATCCGTATCGTTCGTTGAACGAATCCGACCCGTGTCGACCCCAACAGCCCCTCCTCGACGCGGCGGGCCCCACCCATGCGCCGAGAGACAATTCGGGGATGCGACGGTTGTGACCGGCAAAAGAGACACCCAATGGTGGGTCGCCACAGACACCTGTATCAAAGTTGAAACACTCTCAAGGGGATCCGACTCGTCGAAGACCCGCTAATCTCGTCCCGCGCCCCCAGTAAAAAGCTGGCACGCTTCCTGCACTGACTCCGAACGTACACACGCCGGAGTCCATCATGCCCGCACTCGCAGTCCACACCAGCCAACCAGTCCTCTCCACCGTCGCCGATACGGACTCGGTTGTGATGACGCACCTTCCGCTGATTCAGACCATCGCAAAGCGGATCGTGAAGCGCTTGCCGCCCTCGGTGGAAGTCGACGAGCTGGTCAACATCGGCGTGATTGGACTGCTTGATGCCTGGGACCGGTTCGATGCTTCGAAGGGCGTCCCGTTCCGCTCTTACGCCGAAATGCGAATCAAGGGCCAGATCATCGACGCACTCCGCGCAGACGACATCGTGCCTCGCTCGGTTCGGCGCAAGCACAACCGGCTGGAACAAGAGCGCACCACGCTTCGCAACCGCCTCGGCCGCACGCCCACCCGGGACGAAATGCGTGGCCAGCTCGACATGTCGCCAAAGGCCTACGACAAGTACGTGACCGACAGTCGGATTGCCAAGGTGCTGTCGCTCGATGCCCCCACCAACGAGGAAGACGAGTCCAGCCGCTTCGTCGACACCCTCTCCAACCTCGCCGACACCGCTGAGGAGACCCTGAGCAACAAGGAACTTCGCAAGGCTGTGGCAGAATCGGTGCAGTTTCTTCCCGAAAAGGAGCGGTACGCGGTGACCCAGTACTACATCTTCCACCGCACGCTCAAGAGCATCGGCACCGACCTCAACGTGACCGAGTCCCGCGCTTGCCAGCTTCGCAGCCAGGGCGTGAAGCGCCTTCGGTTCCGCCTTCGCGCCATGGTGGGATGAAGCCCACACGCCTCTCCCCCGGCTGTACACACACGAACGCCCCAGTCTGCCAAGCAGACCGGGGCGTTGGTCTTTTCCGAGACTTCGACCGTCAGCGGTCGGTGCGCACGTACTCGAACTCGACTGGTTGCCGGTTGATGCCCCGCCGCGGTGCCGCAATCCAGTTCGCCATCTTGCCCGGCTCGTACACGGGCTTCATCAGCGACTTCACGTATGCACGGTCGTCAGCGGTGGGCAGCCAGGTGTCCCGCATCGCATTCCACTCGGACTCGGCGATTGGATTCCCAGCACGGTCGAAGTGCGCGCCCGCGTAGATTCCTTGTCGCCGGTGAAACTTGCGGTCCGGAAGCTCTACCCGGAAGTCGGTGTCCATCTTCGAGAGCGTGCGGTTCCACTTCTTCACCACACGCTGGCAGTCGGCCACGTACTCGTCTCGCAGCAGCTCGTTCATGGCATTACGAAGCGGTACATCCACCTCGATCACCTTGCCGTTGTTGAGCTGCTGGATGGCCTTGGTCTGGCCGAGAGCCGAGTGGTCCTCGTACCGCTTGGCTTCCTGCCAGCGGCCCTTCAGACCCGACGCGAAGTAGTCCGCCGCGTTCGTGGAAATCTCGGAGCCGAAGAGGTCGAGCGAGTAGGTGTACCAGTGGTTGACCCACTTCTGCACGGTCGGGAAGTCGATGCCGCCCAGCTCGCGCGCATCGCCGTTGGGCGCCAACTTCGCCAACTCCACCGACCGACGCAAGATCCGCTCCATCCCGGTCTCGCCCACAAACATGTGGTGCGCTTCCTCGGTGAGCATGAACCGACAAGTCCGCGAGAGCGGATCGAAGGCTGACTCCGCGAGCGATCCCAGCTGGTACTTGCCATCGCGGTCGGTGAATGTGGTGAAGGAAAAGAAGGTCAGCCAGTCTTCGCACGGCTGGTTGAAGGCATCGAGAATGCGGGGGGTGTCTTCGTTGCCCGACCGGCGCGCCAAGAGCGCATCCGCCTCTTCTCGACCGTCACGGCCAAAGTACGCCTGCAACAGGTACACCATCGCCCACAGGTGCCGCCCTTCTTCCACGTTCACCTGGAAGAGGTTGCGACAGTCGTACAAGCTGGGCGCGGTGTCCGCGAGGAAGCGTTGCTGCTCTACCGATGCAGGCTCGGTGTCGGCCTGAACCACAATGATCCGCTTCAGTGCGTTGCGGTACTCACCCGGCACTTCTTGCCAGACCGGCTTCCCCGCGTGGTCTCCCCCGGGAATGACTCGGTCCTTTTCGGGTGCCCCGAGAAACACGCCCCAGCGGTAGTCTGGCATCTTCACGTGGCCAAACTGTGACCACCCACCAGGCTCGGTCGAGACCGCTGTGCGAAGGTAGACGTCTTTGTTGGAAAACACCTGAGGACCAACGCTCCGCCACCAATCGAGGAAGGCTGGCTGCCACTTCTCGAGGGCTTTTTTGAGCCGCCGGTCGCTCGACAGGTCTACGTTGTTGGGGATCCGCTCGTCGTAGTTGATGGCCATGATCAGGTCCTCCGAAAATCAAACACAGGCCGTTCTGGCTGCCCGTATAGAGTGAGTGCACCACGCTGACCCACCGCATTGGGTCGCTGGAAAATCCAGTTTTGCCAAGCGCTCAAGCGCCCGTAAATCTTCGTCTCCGCCGACTCGACGACGGGGAAGCGCAGATTTTGCTCCATTCCCGTGAGAGCGTCTGGCGAGAGACTCACCCGCTCTTCGATGGCGATGCGAACTTCGTCTTCGTAGTCGATATCGTCGAGAGAGATGGTGACCAGCCCATATTCTTCGAAGGCGTCTTCGGCCTCGATGTCTTCACCCTTGGCACTGCGCGCCTTCTCGATGAGCTCCGGTTCACCGGGGAACCGCGCCTCGAGCCGAGTGCACCCGGCCGCCATCGGAAACGCCCCAAAGTTCGCATCGGACAGACGCAGGGCGTTTTCGCCGTCGTCGTCCATGAACATGTAGGTCCGGTCGGCCGCTAGCGACAGCTCGAAGAGTGTGCCCACAAAGCAGTGCCCCTCTTCCACCAGCGCAAACACGCTCTTCGCCATGTTGTCGACCTTGCGAAGAACCCGCGACTGATAGGACCGCACCTCTTGGTAGAAAAAGTCGTCGCTCGCGCAGTTTTCTTCGAGCCACGACTCATGTGCGAGCACGGCGTCTATGTCGCCTTCCGTCTTTAGGATGAGCACACCCACGTTGAGATGGTTGAGCCGCAATCGAAGCAGCGCATCCTCGAGCTCGCGAAATGCCCGCAGTCCCCAGGTGCCTGCCGACCGGGAAGGCCCGTCTTCGGGCCCCTTCAGCAAGATGTGGGCAATCCGTCCGTCCACCCGCACGCTCACGGACGGATAGGACCAGCCGTCGTCTGCCTCCGTGATGGACACGCCCGGAAGCGCCACCGCCGCCCCGGACTTGGACTGACGCGCGGCCGACTCCGCAGCGATTCGACGCGCTTCAGACTCAATGCCTGCGCTCCACTTGGACCGGGGAAACGACCCGTCGATCAGCCGGAACTTTTTCGCGTCGCGCGCCCGAAAGCCCTCTGCCTTTGTGCAGAAGACGTCGGACACGTCGCGGCGGACCTTGCGCTTGTCGGTGAGCCGCGTGAGGCCGCCGGTGCCCGGAAGCACCCCGAGCAAGGGCACTTCGGGGAGCGATACTGCCGCGTTGCCATCGTCGATCAGGTAGATGTGTTCGCACGCGAGCGCGAGCTCGTACCCACCCCCCGACGCCGTGCCGTTGAGCGCCGCGATGTAGATCTGCCCCGACTGCTGAGTGGCCTCTTCAATCATGCAGCGGGTCTCGTTGGTGTACTTGCAGAAGTTCACTTTGAACGCATGGGGCGCCATGCCAAGCATCCGAATGTTGGCACCGGCGCAGAACACCTTGTCGTACCCACCGGTCACCACCACTGCCCGAACCTCGGGGTGCTCAAAGCGCATCCGAGTGACGAGATCGTTGAGCTCGATGTCGACGCCAAGGTCGTAGCTGTTCAGCTTCAGGTCGTACTTGCCATCCCACAAGGGCTTGTCTTCCTGAATTTGCATCCGGACGGTGGCAACCTCGCCGTCGTAGTCCACCTTCCAGTGTTTGTACTGGTCGGGTGAGGTGGTGAAGTTGACGGCAGGATAGTCGAACTCGGCCATGAGAAGAAGGCTCCGGAAAGCAGGGTGTGGGACAGAAGAGGGACGATGCAATCATGCCGCATGGACCACGCCGAAGCGCACCCTTCTTGTTGCATTATAGTGCATGGAAACATGGATGCAACCGATAAATAGTGCACTATAGTGCACCCGAACAAGAGGCGCCCACGGGCTACATACCCTCATGCCAACCATCGAACTCCGCCGTCCTGCTCCGCTCACCCGCCGTGAGCGCACCCTCCTGCCCGGAGGACTCGACTTCATCGAAGACGAACCACCACTGCTGGCACGCATCCAACTGTACGTGCCACTGCCCAAGTTCGTCGAAGTCGCCGTCACGCTGGCGCGAGCCATCCCCGACGCCGAAATTTGCGTGGTCGAGGAAGCCGGCACCCCAACATCGGAGCTGCCGCCCTCCCCGCCGAAAGACCGGACTTCGGAAGCGGCGCACCGGGCACTCGTGCCGAAAAAGCGAACCTTTGACGATCATGGACTCGAAGACGACGATCCGGACAACCCCTGGTCGGCGCTGGACCTGTCCGACATCGACCAGGCCGCGGCGCGCTTCGAAGGCCACAAGCTCGACAGCGTGGGCCGAGACCGGGTCCGTGCCATGCTGCGCTCCACCGATCCGATGGAGCTCGCAGCCGCCTGCCGGATTGCACGGGTCACCGAGTGGCGTTCGATGGCGCAGTCGATCAAGCGGTGTGCGCGTCACGCCGACACGCGCGTCCGACTCGAAGCCGTGATGGCCCTCGCGCAGCTGGGCGGACCTTCCATGAGTCTCGCCGTACGGCCGCTGCTCGACGATGCCGCTCCGGAGGTCCGAGCCGCCGCCGAGCAGGCCATGTCGAAGTGGCAATAGCCGCCGCATCACACCGGTTCTTGCCCCTGCGGTGGGCCCGACCGGTCTGCCTTCTCTCGGAGCTCCGATGACCGACGCCCCCCCCCGTCGTCGACGAAACCGCTCTGCTTGCCGCCGCCGGCCTGCCTGCTACGGCCATCCGCGGCGCAGCCCCCCCCGAAGCCGTCGTACGGGCCGTGGTCGACGCCCTACCGCTGTCGAGTCGCTTCGCGCTCAGTACTGAGATCACCGCTGTTCAGGCGATGTTTTTTGAGCGCCACGGGTACTTGGTCTTCGATCGGGTCGCACAACCCGACGAGGTCGCCAGCATCTTGTCGGAAGTGGACCGCATTCAGGCGGAATGGATTGCCGAGGGTCGCACACACGTGCACGGCATCCCCCTCTTCGTGGGCAAGGACCCCGACGGTGAACCTTTCATCCAGCGCTTCACCTTCACATCGATGTTTTCGCCGTACCTCCGCGAGTTCGTGCTCCAAAGTCGATTCGAGCCGGTACGTCGACTTGTGGGTGAAGATGCACGCGTTGGACACGATGAGATGGATGGCGTGGTGTTCAATCGGTACGTGAAGGCACCCGGCAGCGCGTACCCCCGGCTCGGATGGCACACCGACGGACTCCGCGACCTCGCCTACCTCCGCATGCCGGAGCCGATGTTCAATATCGGACTGCACTTCGATCGCATCGCACCCGAGGATGGAGGACTTCGACTGATCCCTGGCAGCCACAATCAAGGCCTCTGGGACATGTGCTTCCGCAAATTCTACTTCTTCGATCACACCGAAGACGAGTCTGAGGTCATGGTGGAGACCTGGCCCGGCGATCTGACCGTGCACGATGGCCGACTCTGGCATCGCGTGGGCCCCTCGACCAAGGACGGATGGCAAAGCCTCCGACGGTCCATGTACGTGCCCTACCAACGCGGCGAGGCGATTCGGCGCAACGACGACAGCCCCACGCCCATCTACCACCGGATCGGCCAGGTGCAGCGTTGGTGGAAGCGCCGCCAGGCCAGCCGGTAGTCGCGAACCGAGCACCGAAGCCAGGCCTCCGATTCTACCGAAGCAAGAGTGCACAAGTTCGACCGGGTCGAGCCCGAGATTCCGGCTCGCGCACTCCGCTCCCTGCGGAGGCCCTCCTCCCGCTCTTGATGGACGATCCCACCGCTCCCGTCCACAGCAGCGGGGATCACCAAGTGCTGCAGAGCTCACCATGCATCCGCCAGCTCCATGAGGCGATGACAGACCTCTTGAGGCTCCGGCCTGCCCTGCCACGAGCCCCCGGTGCTACTTCACTCTGAGGGGTCCAGAGACCAACGGTCCACCGTACGCGGGCCCCACACGCAGCACGAATGTGCGCCCACTCCATCGCGGAGGCTCCGGCGCAGACCATCGCATCCACATCTGGCGACCACTGCGGTCCACGCTCACTCGAAAGCGCATTCCCTGGTGCAGATCATCGACCGGAGTGCCCCGTAGGAAGACCGGCTGGAGCTGCTTGTTCTTCTCCCACTCCAGCCGCACCTGCCAACGATCACCCGGCGGAAGCGGCAACTCCTCGTCCGGCAAACGCCAGCGTGCCTCCAGCCGCACCACAGGATGGCCCCCTCCCCGACGACTCTCGCGGCGCATCCTCGCCTGCAGCTGTGGACTCGGTGAGCGTGGCTCAGACCCGGTCTCAAGGGGGAGCACCGGTGCCGCGCGCTCGCCATCGTCCGCCTCCCACTGCAACGGTTCCCGGACCGCCCGAGCCGCCCCATCGAGCGCAGCCAGCTCATCCGCGAGCCAGACCCCGCTCGAGGCCTCCCATGCCGTACTCTGTCCGGCGTGATGGGACTCTCGCGGCGTTCGCAAGGCGCCCCAGTCACCCTCTGCCGGTCCCGACCAGAACACATCCACTTTCTCGTCCAGCGCGCGCTCCAGCCGAAGGCGCAGTCCCAGCGAAAGGCGACCCGGAACAGACACGAGAAGCCGATCATCCAGTCCGAGCAGCGCAGTCGCGACGGGATCGGACACCCCCTCGAGGGGCACCGATGGTGTAGGCGACGCTCGGAGCGGAACATCCTCCGGCGAGGCCAGCCGACGCGCCATCCGCACCGAAGACACCACAGTGGCTGCATCGTGAATGCGCGCGAGCACTCGCGCGGCGGCCTCTCCGGAACGCTCACTGCGCCGAATTGCATCACGCGGATCGGAAGCGAGCCGCTGCACCCCGCCAAGCCGACCGGGCACATCAGGACCCACCACCACAACGGGGACCCGATGCTCCGCCGACGACAGGCGCTCCGACCACTGCCGGGCCGCATGTCCACGCGCGCCGGTGGTCACCCATGCATGCTCGACAAACAGATCGCGACCCGGCCACCATCCAATCGCACCGAGCGGTCGACCATCCGACCGCCAGGCCCCCAACACCATCATCCGGTGATCGGTCAGGAACTCGCCCCAGGCGCCTCCCGGGGGAGGGGCGACCCCGTTGATGCGCTCCACGAGCGCTTCAAGGACCGGATCCGGCGCGCGATTGCGGAGCTGTCGATGACTGCGTGTGAGGCGCTGCCCCGCCAGCAGTGGACTGTCGGGATCCGCAGCGCGAAGCGACCACACCGGGGCTGCAGCCATGCGCCAAGTGCCGGGCTCCGCACGACGAATGGCTCCCCGAACGGCGGCGGCTGCAGCGTCTACCGGCAGGTCGACGAAAGCTCGTCCGCCCGACCACACAAAAATGTTCTCGGCCGGGATGGCCAGCGACGACGCCAATTGGCTCGTGTGCTGCGACGTGATCCGTGCGCCGTCTACCGCCACAATCACAACGGGAACACCCGACTCCAGGCGCACAAGCGTGAGGCCCCGCAGTCGTCCATACAGCGGACCATCGGCGGGCGTGCAGTCAAACCATCCCACGCCCACGGTGGGTCGCCCAGCGTCTCCCTCGGTCATACGTCCTCCCGAAGGGTCTTCTCATCGCTCAAGAACATGGTCAGCCGCTTGGGGTCGGGTCACAGGCATCGCCCACGCCGTCCCCGTCTGAGTCGGTCGACGGCAGCGGTGAACCATCGGGTGTGAGGGCCAGGTCCAGCGCAGTGATCGGGGCGCCCGTGCTGTCCAGGAATCGGGTGTAGTTGCCCCATCCACCGCCCTGATCGCGCACCTTCACCAACAATAACTGCCAGT